>CALXCB010000012.1 GCA_944386695.1 uncultured Clostridia bacterium
AACGATGAAAAACATAAACATTTAATAGGTAAAACAGCACATATTCCTGTAATAGATGTAGAAGTACCTATAATGGCTGATGAAAAGGTGGCAATGGATAAAGGTACAGGTGTTGTTATGTGTTGTACTTTTGGAGATCAAACAGATATTGAATGGTGGAAAAAATATAATTTACCATTAAAATATATATTCACAGATAATGGAAGAATAATTGATGAAGTTCCTAAATATGGAGGATTAAAAATTAAAGAAGCTAGAAAACAAATAATAGAAGATCTAAAGCAGGGTGGATATATAGTAAAAATAGAAGATCTAGAGCATGAAGTTCAAACACATGAAAGATGTGGCAAAGAAGTAGAATATTCTGTAATGAATCAATGGTTTATAGATATAATGAATCATAAAGAAGATTTTATAAAAATAGGAAATGAAATAAATTGGCATCCAGCATATATGCATTCTAGATATGATGAATGGGTTAATAATATAGCTTGGGATTGGTGTATATCAAGACAAAGATATTTTGGAGTTCCATTCCCAGTGTGGTATTGCAAAGAATGTGGGGAGCCTGTATTTGCAAAAAAGGAAGATTTACCAGTAAATCCTTTAGTGGATTCTCCAAAATGTGACAAATGTCCAAAGTGTGGTTGTACAGAATTTGTACCAGAAACAGACGTAATGGATACATGGGCAACTTCTTCTGTAACACCACTTATAAATATGAGATATGGAGAAAAAGAAAATTATGAAGATATTTTGAAACCTATGAGTTTAAGGACAAATGCAAGTGAAATTATTCGAACATGGGATTTTTATACAATAGTTAAAAGTTTTTATCATTTTGGACAAAGACCTTGGAATAATGTAATGATTTCTGGATTTGTAATGGCAGGTAAGGGAGAAAAAATTAGTAAAAGTAAAGGTAATAGCAAACATGAGCCAATGGATTTGATCAAACAATATTCAGCAGATGTATTGAGATATTGGGCTGGAACTGGAAGATTGGGTACTGATATAATATTTAGTGAAGAAACTTTACTTCGTGGTAAAAAATTAATAAATAAAATATGGAATGTATCTAAGTTTATAGAAATGCATTTAACAGATTATGAAGATAAAAAATTCAATGATTTTGAATATGTTGACAAATGGATATTAGGTCGTTTTCAAGAAATGGAAAAATCATTCCTAATTTATTTAGATGACTATGAAGTTGGATTAGCATTAAACATATTAGAAAAATTTTTCTGGGAATTTTGTGATAACTATATTGAAATAGTAAAACATAGATTATATAGACCAGAAGAATTTGGAGATATTCCAAGATATAGTGGTCAAAAAACAGTGTATACAATTTTATATAAATTATTACAGGATTTCAGCATTTTCTTCCCATTTATAACTGAAGAAATATTCCAAGAAATATATCATACAGATAAATCAATACATATTACTGAAATAAAACCTTTAAATTATATTTTTAATAAAGAAATAGAATTAGGTGATCAAATGATAGAAATTATTAGTCAAGCTAGAGGCGCAAAAACAAACACTAATGTATCTTTGAAAACACCTATAAAAAAATTGTCAATAGGAGTAAGTAAAGAACTAGAAGAAGCAATAAATAAGGCAATTAAAGATTTTAAAGCAACTTTGTTTATTGAAAATTTAGAAACTAAAATTATAAGCAAAGATAGTTTTGAAGTATATGATATAGAGCTAAATTTAGAAGGCAAAACCAAATAAGACAAGTTGATATTTTATATAAAAATTGTTAATTTAAGAAATCATTCTAAAATTTATTTTTAAATTATAGAATGATTTCTTTTTGCTATATTTATAATTTTTTTATTAAGATTATTATAAAACAAAGATTGTAAAATATGGATTTTTTGAGAAAAGTTGACATAATTCTAAAAAAGGAGTATAATTTAAAATAGTAAAATTAACTCGAAAAATAAAATATGGGGGAGGTAATAGTTATGAATAAAAAATTTCTATCAATTATAACAAAGGTTATTATAATATGGATAGTCTTTATATTATGTATGTCGAGTAGTGTTAAAGCTTTTAATATATATAACTATTCAAGCTTAAGAAATATGATAAAAGAATATTATAATAACAGAAATGAAGAAACTCAACATAGTGAGCAACAAGAAGTAGTAAAGCCAGATGATAAAAATGAAGAAGCAACAGAAAGTGAAGAATACAAATTGACTGAATTAAAAAGAGATTTAGAAGTTATGAAAAGTTCAGGAAATTATAGCATAAACGATATCTCTGGATTAATTGATAAATTACCTCAAGGAGAAGATAAAACAATTTTAAATGCAATTAAAGAGATGTTTGTAAAATTACAAGAAACATTTAAGAAAATCGATCTTAAATCACTACTAGATAAGCTTATAGATGCAATAACCTCATTGATGGGAGGAGGATCTAGCTCAAGTTTACCTGTAGAAGCCACATCAATATATATGACATCAGATACTGCAGGAAGATTTGCTGGAGAAGATTATAATGTAAAACTTCATGCTAATATATATAAACATGTTGATGAAAGTGGAAATGAAGATTCTGATAAATGGGTTTTATTAATTCATCCATTTATGCTAAATGGTAGTATGATAGTAAATAAGTTAGGACCATATTATTATGAAAAAGGATATAATATTATAGCACCAGATTTAAGAAGTTTTGGAGATAGTGAAGGGGAAGTTGCACTTGGATTTTTAGAAAGTCTAGATATTTATGATTGGTTAGAATTACTAAATAGTGACTACAAACCTAGTCAAGTAATGGTTCATGGTATATCTTTAGGTGGAGCAACAACTAATTTTTTATCAGGAATTGATCAATTTATAGCTAATGGACCTACTAAAATAGATAAACAGCTAAAGAGTTTAAGAGAACTTAAAGTAATAGGATTAGTTGAAGATTGTGGATACACAAATATGACAGAATTTGCAGGGGAAAGTTTCTTATTAAATTTAAATATTGGTTTAACAGAAGAGAATTTCGATTATTATAGTGATGCAACAAATAGTTTAAAATATTGCAATATTCCAATATTGATAATACATGGAAGTAATGATACAACAGTTGATCCAGAAAACGCAAATACAGTAGCAAATACAGTAAAAGGATATAAAGAAAGTTGGATAATTGATGGAGGAGTACATGCCTCTATCATAGTAGGAATGAATGCAGAAGAATATAAAGAACATGTACAAAGTTTTATAGATAAATGTAATAATGGAGATTTAGAAATACCAGAAGAGGTTAAACCAGAAGAGCCAGAAATTGAAACAGAAGAAAATAAGAATTTGGGAATATTTGAAAAGATATTTAAATATTTTATGCCATGGCATAGTAGATAAGAAATTCTTAATTGAAATGTTACAATAGTGTAATAATTTTGTAAAAAACTTGTAATATAAATGAAATTATATTACAAGTTTTTTTTATTGACTTTATATAGCATAAATATTAAAATAAAAAAAGAGATTAAAAGGTAGTGTAAATTAATTTATGAAAAAATGGTAGACATAAATTGATTAAGGCTTATCCTCTAACTTGATTAGAATATGCTTTATAAAATTTTATAAAGGCTGAAATGAATAGGCTTTGCCTAGCCTTTACAAAATTTTAAAAGCACATAGCTTTTAGTTAAGAGGATACATAATTAATTTAGTCTAAGGGGGGGAAAAGGTTGTTTTGACAGAAATGCTTTAATATCAACACTTTAAGCCACTTTTTGTATAAAAACTTTACACAACCGAGATTAAAAAGGGAGGATTTATATGCAAAAGATTAATTACAAAATATTAAACATATTAACAATTTTAATAATTTTATTTTATTTATTTACATCAAATTTTGTAGTTGCAACAAATGAAAATCAAATAAAAGGACTAACAGTAGAAAAAATTTCAAACCCAAATTCTGGAGAGGGAGAAGCAGATGGACTTATAACTGGAGGAAATAGAGAAACAAGCTATGCATGGGCAATGGCGGCAAGAGGAAATTATGTATATATAGGGACAAATAAAAATATAGTAGGAAGTGTAGTAGATGCATTTGTACAAGCGCTAGTTAGTGCTGGAATATCAGATGATGTTGCTTGGAATTTAATTAATAGTATGACAAATAGTGAAATACCAAGACCAACAACTGAAACTGGTGGAGAAATATTTAAATGTGATATGGACACAGGAGAAATTGAATTAATTTATACAGCTGAAAAAAATGTCGCATTTAGAATGGCAATAGAATTTGATGGAAATTTATATTTTGGTTCATATTGTTCCGATACAACACAAGATAATTACATATATAAAATAGATGAAAATGATAAAATTTCAGTTGCATTTACTTCAGAAAATGGAACAAGTTTGAGAGCATCTTGTATATATGATGATATGTTATTATTTGGTGGAGTAGATTCGAGAGAAGAACTTGAGGAAGGATATGAAGATTGTCAAAAATTAGGAATAGTAAAAAAAGATCCTAATGATGACACTAAGTGGGATAGAATAGCAGATTACAAAGATTTTGGCGAGTATGCGTCAGACGAAGCAGTATTTAGTAATGTTACAAGTCCAATATGGGATATTTGCTCATATGATGGCTATGTTTGGGCAACTGTGCCAAATAGTAAAGGAATTGCAATGTTTAAGGGCCATGTAGCAGAAGGAAATGAGACACCAAATGAATATGGTTGGTATTGGACAGAGGTAATTGGTAAAAATAATGGAATAAATAATTTGGGATTGGCAGAAACAACAGAAGGTTATACAGATGATAGAGCAGGACTAGTTTCAATGGCTGCTACTCCAGTTGTATTTAAAGATCAATTATATTTAATGAATTTTGATAATACTATTTCAGCCGAACTAGCAGCAGTTACTGGTATAGTATCAAAATTAGCAGGACAAGATGTCAAACCGAGCGAATACTTAAAAACAATGTATACAACTTTAAATAATTCTCAAAAGTTGTGGAAATACGATGATGCAAGTGGCAAATTTGAGGAAGTAGAAGGATTTTCAGAATATATGCAAGATAATTGTATAGAATATGTTTGGAGAGCAGAAACATATAATGGAAAATTATACATAACTACAATGGATTCAGCAGTATTATATAATTATGTAACAAATCTAAAAGGAAGTTATTTTACTGATTTGACAGATGAGGAGATAGATAATTTATTATCAAAAATAGATGAATTGAATTCATTACTAGATAACTTTGGATCAGCACTAGAAAATGCAGATCAGATAAAAACATTATTAACAAATCTAAAAGAGATGTTGGAAGAATATAAAACTGTAGCAGATGACAATATTAAATTTTATGAGTTTGTAATTAAATATGAGGAAATAATAAATCAAATAGAAGCATTAGGATCAAGCGAAGATTCGATATTAAATATGGCGGGAGAGGAATTCCAAGAGCTATATAATAGAGTAGACTGGACAGGTTTAAAAATGTATTCTTATATAGCAAAAACTATAAAAAATGATACATGGGGATTTGACCTTCTAAGAACCTCAGATGGAGAAAATTTCGAGGTAGTGACTGATAGCGGGTTTGGCGATAAATACAATTATGGAGGACGTTCGTTGCTAGCTACTGAAAAAGGATTATATGTTGGAACTGCTAATCCTTTCTATGGAGCTCAATTATGGAGAATAACAGAAGAATCTGAATCTAATCCAGGAGAAGAAGACCCAGGTGAGGAAAATCCAGGTGAAGAAAACCCGGGAGAAGAAAATCCAGGTGAAGAGAATCCGGGAGAAGAAAACCCAGGGGAAGAAAATCCGGGTGAAGAACAAGATCAAACACCTATTCCTGATAATCCAGATAAGGATGATGCAATAAAAGATTTTCAAAATGATGTTGAGGATCCTAATCAAGTACAAGCAAATTTGAATAACCTAAATAATATAAGTAATTTAAGTAATTCAAATAATCGATCGGGATATTCGGTCGAAGAAGATGGAACTGTTTCCCCTAGTGTACTACCAGACACGGGAGAAATATATATAATTGCTATAATGGGAATTGTAGTAGTAGCGCTGGTATTTTTCGGAATAAAATACTTTAGATATAGAGATATAAAATAGTATGAAAATGGTTTAAATTGTAACAGGTTTAAACCATTTTATTTTTTGCGAAAAAACGTTTGTAAAAAGTGTTGACAACAAAAAATCTTTTTGATAATATGTGTAAATAAAAAAGAGAGGAAGAAAAAATTAATGAAAATAATACACTGTAGTGATTTACATCTAGATTCAAAAATGAAAAGTAATCTTGATAGTCAAAAGGCAAAAGAAAGAAGAAATGAAATTTTAATAACATATCAAAATATGGTACAATATGCTGCTGATAATGATGTAAAAGCAATAATAATTGCAGGAGATATGTTTGACAAAAAAAATATAACTATGAAAGCAAGAAATATAGTATTAGATAGTATAAATGCAAATAGCCAAATAGACTTTATATATTTAAAAGGAAATCATGATGAATTAAGTTTTATAGAAGAAATAGATCAGATACCAGAAAATTTAAAATTATTCAATACAAAAAAATGGCAAACCTATAGATATGGAAATATAACAATTTCAGGAATAGAATTTGGAGAACTTAATAGTTATGAAATTTGTAGTACATTAATACTAAATAAGAATGATATAAATATAGTTACATTACATGGGCAAGAATCAAATTATGATCAAAAAGATAAATCAGAAATAATAAATTTACAAGAATTAAAAAATAAAAATATTGATTATTTAGCATTAGGTCATATTCATAAATTCAAACAAGGAAAATTGGACAATCGAGGAATATATTGCTACTCAGGATGCTTAGAGGGAAGAGGATTTGATGAATGTGGAGAAAAAGGGTTTGTATTATTAGATATAAAAGAAGATACAAAAACTATTGAATCTAAGTTTATACCATTTGCAGGAAGAATTTTATATGAAATACATGTAGATGTTAGTAATACTACAACAACACTAGAAACAAAAGCAAAGATTGATGAAAAATTAAAAAATATAGAAGAGAAAGCACTAGTAAAAATAGTATTAGAAGGAAAAGTAGAAGTAGATTCAGAAAGAGATATTGCTTATTTAGAAAAACAATACAATCAAATTTACTATTTTGCTAAAATTTATGACGAAACGACTCTAAAAATAGATTATATGTCATACGAAAATGATATATCCCTAAAGGGAGAATTTATAAGACTAGTATTAAGTCAAAATTTAACAGAAGAAGAGCAAAGAAAAATAATTGTAACAGGGATAAAAGCACTTTCTGGAGAGGAGGTAATATAATTTTGAAATTATTAAGATGTCATATAGAGAACTTTGGTAAACTATCTAAATTCAATTATGAATTTAATGAAGGATTAAATACTATAAAAGAAGAAAACGGATTTGGAAAAACAACATTTGCAGATTTTATAAAAGCAATGTTTTATGGCTTAGAAGCAAAAAGAACAACAAAAGTACTAATAGATAGAAAAAAGTATATGCCTTGGCAAGGAGGTGCTTTTGGAGGAAATATAGAATTTGAACTAAATGGAAATAAATATAAGGTAGAAAGATTTTTTGGTAAAAAAGAAGCGGATGATGTATTTAAATTATATGATTTAAATACAAATTTAGAAAGTACAGATTTTTCAGAAAATCTAGGAGAAGAAATATTTAAATTAAATAAAGAAGCATATGAAAGAAGTACATTTATTTCGGGACAAAATATAGAGACGTCAATGAATGATAGTTTAAGTGCAAAACTAGGAAATATTTTAGAAAATGAAAACGATATTAATACTTCTGAACGAGCAATTAAGGCATTAGATGATGCAATAAAAAATTACAAAAAAACAGGAGGAAGAGGAGAAATAAATGAGAAAATACTTGAAAAAAGTAAACTTGAGAAAAAATTGCAACAATCTCAGATAGATGAAAAGACTCTTCAAGAAAGAAAAGAACAGTATAAAAATTTAAAAGAAAGAACCAAGGAAAAAGAAGATGAAAAAGAGAAATATCAGGCAGATCTTACAAATTTGATGCAACAAGAAGCCAAAAAAGCAAAATTTGATCAATATCAGATTTTAAATGGAAATTTAGAAGAAAGCAAAAAAAATCTTGAACAATATAAAGAAAAAATAAAAAATGATAATGATATAAAAAACAAAATAGAATTAAATCAAAAAAAGAGTAATAATTTATCTGCTAATATTACAACTTTAGAAAAGAAAATAGAAAAAATAAGTACAATTAATAATATATTATTGATAATATTCTTAATTCTAGGAGTTTTAGGAGTATTTTTAACAATTAGTCAAAGCATAAAAATTGGTATTCCTCTTTGCATAATAAGTATAATTTTTTTAATAATATT
This sequence comes from uncultured Clostridia bacterium, assembly GCA_944386695.1. Lineage (GTDB taxonomy): Bacteria > Bacillota > Clostridia > TANB77 > CAG-508 > CAG-269. The sequence goes on from CALXCB010000012.1 coordinate 8,428, forward strand.
CATTATAAAAAAAGTATCATTAAATAATTTAAAAAATGATTGCATAAACAAAAAACAAGAAAAAACAAATTTAGATAATTTGAATGAAACTCTAAATAATGTATATGAAAAACAAGAAAAAGAAAAGAAGACAGAGATTAATAGATTAGAAAATGAATATAGAATAAAGTTAAAAATGAAAGAAACTTATGAAAAGGAAAATAATATAAGGGAAATAACAAATATTAACAATATTACCTTAGATCAAATAGATAAAGAAGAAATAGAGAGCAAATTAAATATATTAACTAATGAACTAAATCAATTAAATGATGAGAAAAATTATAATAAAAATCAAATAGAAATATTAGAAAGCAATCTAGATACAGTCTTTGAAGTAGAAAATGACATAGAAGAAGTGTCACAAAAAATTAATGAGATGAAACAAAATTGTGAAATACTAGAAAAAACAAAAAAATATTTAGAAAAGGCTAAAGAACAATTCTCTTCACATTATTTAAATAATATGAAAGAAAGTTTTATAAAAAATTTAATTCTAATAAATGAAAAAGAAATGGATATTGATTTAGATGTAAATTTAGAAGCAAAAATAAATGAGCAAGGTTCAAATAAAGAAATAAGATATTTTAGTACAGGATATCAAGACTTAATTTATATATGTATGAGATTAAGCTTAATAGATGCTTTATTTGAAGAAGAAAAGCCTTTTATCATACTAGATGACCCATTTGTAAATTTAGACGAAAATAAAATGAAAAATGCCTTAAGCCTATTAGAAGAACTGTCAAAGGAATATCAAATAATCTATTTTGTTTGCCATGAGAGCAGGAATGCTCATATTTTAAAATAAAAATCAAGCATCAAAATATACTGTTTAAATGAGTATAAATACAAAAAAATGAGAAATAATAAATATAATGCTTAAATTAATAAAAAACAATATTTTTCGGAGTTGAAAATTTATTGGAATAATGGTATTATATATATAACTTAATAAAGCATAAAACTACCCTGCGTAGTGCGTGTAGACAGAATTTTTAGAACCTACAAGTTTAAAGAGGGGCTGGACTCTCGGTATGGCGTGCAAGCTTACTTCTAAAATGTCGTAAGAAGCCCAGGAATATTGAGGTTAGCACCCACCTGTTTTTGAGGAGGCAGGTTATTAAAAATTCACCAACATCTTACGGCTAAGGCGGGGCAGTTTTTTTAGTTTGTGGAAAGGAAATTTAAGTTATGGAAGAAAACAAAGAAACAAAAAAAGAGATAAGCAAGGAAAATGAAACAGAAAATGAAGCAAATGAAACCAAAAAAGATAAAAAAATAAATTTTCTAAAAAAAATATATTATTCAGTTTGTAAGCCAAGTGAATATAGTAATTTGGCAAAAGAAGGAGTAAAAGCAGCTTTAATATATTTTATAATTATGTTATTAATTATAGCAATAGTACCAGCTATCTTCCTTACATATAGTCAAAATAAAATTGCAACAGAATTTGCAAGTTATTTGCAAGAAAATTTACCAGAATTAACATTTTCAGATAATAAACTTGAAATATCAGACGGCGAGGTTTACATTTTAAATGACCAAAAAGTAATAGATTTATTTGGAGGTATAGTAGTATTAAATACAAACTTAGAAAATGACGAAGAGATAAAAGAAGAGTATTCTGAAATGGTTACAGATGATATTGCATGCATTATTTTTGAAAGTGACAAAATGCAAGTTTTATATAATGATTTAAGTGAGAATGATGAGAATCAAAATGAAAAAGAAAATATAGAATTTGAAAAAAATATTCAAGTAGATAATTATAAGTATGAAGATTATGCTTCAAATTTTGTGCAAGATACATCAAAAAAATATTCAAAAGAAGATGTAATTAACTATTTTGGAAATATTTCTGTATTAGATAGTTTTGTACAATATTATATAATGTATTTTATAACTATAGTTGTAATGATGGCAATAAATCTAATAGTAATTTTTGTACTTGCAGTTATAATCTCGAAAATATTGGTAATACCGTTAGAAATAAAAGAATTATTTGCATTTTCAATTTATTCAACTACTTTAGGTAATATTCTTTATTTACTATATTTAATTATAAGTTATATAACATCACTTAATTTAGGAGATGTCAATATAGTTTATTTATTAATAGCATATGCTTATATACTTATAATTTTAATAAAGAAAAAACGATTATGTAATTAAATATTATACTGACTTTTCAGTCTAAAGACTGAAAAGCTTTTTTATGTTATAAATAATAATGTTGAAAATAAAGTATGTTATAATATTAAATTAGAAGTGAGGGTTGAAAATAATTACAACTTTTTAACCAGATTTCTGCCTTGGGAAGGAATGAGATAAAAAATGAGCAAAATACTATATGATTATTTAAAAATACGAGATTTAAAAGATATGTTAAATAAAACCAGAAAATTATATGGGCAAAGACCAGCATATAAAATAAGAATTGAAAAAGGAAAATATCAAATTTTTACACATGAAGAAGTAAGAGAAATGGTAGATTCTTTGGGAACAGCATTAATTGATTTGGGATTAAAAGGAAAAAGAATCGCTATTATTGGAGAAAATAGATATGAATGGGAAATTGCCTATTTATCTATAGTATGTGGTACTGGAATTGTTGTACCTCTTGATAAATCATTACCAGAAAAAGAATTGGAATCACTAGTAGAAAGATCTGAAGTAGAAGCAATATTTTATACACAAAAAAATGCAAATTCTGTTGAAAAAATCAAATTTAATGAAAATAATAAGCTTAAACATTTAATTTGTATGGATTTTGAAAATCACAGTAAAGGAATATATTCTCAAAAAGAATTAATAGAAAAAGGAAAAAAATTAATAAAAGATGGTCATAGAGAATTTATGGATGCAAAAATAGACCCAGAAGTAATGAATATGATGCTATTTACATCTGGAACAACATCAAAATCTAAAGTTGTAAAACTATCACATAAAAATATATGCTCAAATTTGATGGATATAGGAAGTGTCTTAGATGTAACATCTCAAGATACGTTTCTTTCTGTTTTGCCAATACATCATGTCTTTGAATGTACAGTTGGATTTTTATTTGCTTTATATAATGGAGCTCAAATAGTATTTTGTGATGGTCTAAGACATATTGTGGAAAATTTAAAAGAATATGAAGTGTCAGTTATGGCTTGCGTACCTGCTATTTATGAAAGAATATTTATGATGATTCGAAAAAACATAGAAAAACAAGGTAAATTGGAACTAACCTTAAAACACGAAGAAAAATACAAGAATTTTCCAATGAAGGATAAAAAGAAAGTATTTAAAGAAATACATGATATATTAGGTGGAAGAGTAAAATTATTTATCAGCGGAGCAGCATCATTAGATCCAAAGATAGAAAAAAAATATAGGCTTTTAGGAATAAATTTAGTTCAAGGGTATGGATTAACAGAAACATCTCCTATCGTAGCGATAGGAACAAATAAATACTATAGGACTGGGTCAATAGGGAAAACAGTTCCAAGTGTAGAAGCTCAACTTGTAAATGAAAATGAAGAAGGAGTAGGTGAATTAATTGTTAAAGGACCAAATGTAATGATGGGATATTACGAAGACGAAAAGGCAACAAACGCAGTAATAAAAAATGGTTGGTTTTATACAGGAGATTTAGCTAAAATAGATGAAGAAGGTTATATTTATATTTGTGGAAGAAAAAAATCAGTAATTGTTTTAAAAAATGGAAAAAATATATTTCCAGAGGAAATGGAAAATTTAGTTAACAAAATCGAAGGAGTAAATGAATCATTTATATTTGGTAAACAATTATCAGAAGATAAAGAAAATATAAAAATAAATGTAGAAATTGTATTTGATCGAAAAACAGTGGAAGATGTCTACAAAGTAAAAACAGATGCAGAAATTTATGAAGCAATTTCAAGTAAGATAAAAGAAATTAATAAAACTATACCAAAGTACAAAGCTATAAGAGGATTAATCTTAACAGAAAAACCTCTAATTAAAACAACTACAAATAAAATTAAAAGGCAGGACAATTTAAATGCAATTGAAAAACTTAAAAACTAATTTTTTAGGAAGAAATATATTTTATTATAAAACAATAGATTCAACACAAAAAGAAATCTGGAGAAGAGTTGATGATGACAAAATAGAAAGTGGAACATTAATTTTTGCTGATATACAAACTGGAGGTATAGGTACCCATGGAAGAATTTGGCACACTGACGAAAAAAATAATATTGCATTTTCATTTTATTTAAGATTAAATTGTGATATAATTGCACTATCAGGTTTAACTAAAAAAATTGCGGAAATAATATTGCAGATTTTTAAAGATAAATATGGAATCAATCTTCAGATTAAAGAGCCAAATGATATTTATTACAATGGAAAAAAATTAGGAGGAATATTATCAGAAACTAAAATGATTACAAGTAAAGTAAAACATTTGGTTATAGGGATAGGAATAAATACAAATAAAAACTATTTTCCAGAAGACATAGCAGAAAATGCAACATCTATAATAAAAGAATTTGGCATAACAATAAATACAAAAGAATTTATAGCAGAATTTTGTAACAAATTCGAAATAGAAATAACAAGGAGGACAGAAAATATATGAAAATAGGATTTTTATTTCCTGGCCAAGGTTCACAATTTGTAGGGATGGGAAAAGATTTATATGAAAAATATGATGAAGCAAAAGAAATATACAAAAAAGTAGAACAAATAACAGGTATTGATATAGCTAAACTATCTTTTGAAGGACCAGAAGAAATATTAAATCAAACGAAATACACACAGCTTGCAATTCTTACACACAGTTTAGCAACACTAGAAATTTTAAAAGAAAAAAATATTCAAGCAGAAATCTCAAGTGGACTAAGTTTAGGAGAATATACAGCATTAATTTATAGTAAGGCATTATCTTTTGAAGACGGTGTAAAGTTAGTTCAAAAAAGAGGAGAGTATATGCAAGATTTAGCACCAAAAGGAGATTGGCAAATGGCGGCAGTATTGGGAGTGGAAGATAATAAAGTAGAGGAATTATGTAGCAATGTAACAAAAGGTTTTGCTGTTCCAGTAAATTTTAATTGTCCAGGTCAAGTAGTAGTAACTGGAGATAAACAAGGAATTGAGCAACTGCAAGAAATAGCAAAAGAAATGGAAATAAAGAAAATACGAATATTAAACACATCAGGACCATTTCATACAGAAAAACTAATTGAAAGTTCAAAAGCTTTAAGAAAAGAACTAGAAAATATAACAATCCATAAGTTTGAAACAAAAGTTATAAGAAACATTGATGGAGAGCTATATACAGAAGAAGATGATATAAAAGACATTTTAGCAAAACATATAGTAAGTCCAGTAAGATTTTCAAAAGGACTAAATAAAATGATAGAACTTGGAGTAGATACATTTATTGAGGTCGGACCAGGAAAAACACTATCAGGATTTGTAAAAAGAATTCCAAATGAAAAAGAACTAAAAATAGTTCAATTTGGAACAGTTATTGGTTAATTTTTTCTCATTGGGGACAGACCCTTTCGCGAAAGGGACAGTTCCTTTCGCAAAAGGGTCTGTCCCCAATGAGAAATGAATAAGGAGGAGATAATATGTCAGTAGCATTAATTACAGGAGCTACCAGAGGAATTGGAAAGCAAATTGCTTTAACACTTAGCAAAGCAGGTTTTGATATAGCAATTAATTATAGAAAAGAAAATGACGAATTAAAATCATTAAAGGAAGAAATTGAAGCTAATAATGTAAAATGTTTATTAGTACAAGGAGATGTTTCTAATTTTGATGATTGTGAAAGATTTGTAAAAGAAACAGTAGATGAGTTAGGATCTATCGATGTTTTAGTAAATAATGCAGGAATTACAAAGGATATGCTTTTAATGAGAATGAAAAAAGAAGATTTTGAACAAGTAATAAATACTAATTTAGTGGGAACTTTTAATGTAACCAAAAATGCCATTACTTATATGATGAAAGCACATAAAGGGAATATTGTAAATATTTCATCGGTTGTAGGTATTTCTGGAAATGCTGGTCAGACTAATTATTCAGCTTCTAAAGCTGGAATAATAGGATTTACAAAAAGTTTAGCAAAAGAAGTAGCATCTAGAAATATAAGAGTAAATGCAGTAGCACCAGGGTTTATTGAAACCAATATGACAGATGTATTAAAGGAAGAAGTAAAAGCCGAAATCGCAAAAAATATTCCCTTAAAAAGAATGGGAAATGCAAAAGATGTTGCAAATGCTGTTAAATTTTTAGTGTCTGAAGATAGCTCTTATATAACAGGACAGGTACTTCAAGTTGATGGAGGAATGCTTATGTAGTTTTTAAGATGGGTTAAAAAATATTTGATTAAAATGAGAAAGGGTGTAAAAAGTGGAAAAAAGAGTTGTAATTACAGGATTGGGTGCTATAACACCAATAGGTAACACAGTAGATGAAATGTGGAAGGGAATTGAAGAAAAAAAGTGTGGAATAGATAAAATAACACATTTTGATGCAGAAGGTTATAAAACAGGCTTAGCAGCAGAAGTAAAAAATTATGATCCGTTAGAATATTTTGAAGCAAAAAGTGCAAAAAGATTAGATAAATCATCTCAATTTGCTATTATTGCTGCAAAAGAAGCATTTAAGGATAGTGGTATAACAAAAGAAAATACAGATTTTGAAAGAGTTGGCGTTTTTGTAAGTTCTGGAATAGCTGGATTAAAAACTATTCAAGAACAATGTGAAGTAAATTATGTTAAAGGACATAATAGAGTTTCACCTATGTTCATTCCTATGACAATAGCTAATATGCCAGCAGGAAATATAACAATTGAATTAGGACTTAAAGGAGAGTCTATATCTATAGTCTCGGCTTGTGCATCATCAACTCATGCAATTGGAGAAGCCTATAAAACAATTAAATACGGTTCAGAAGATGTAATTTTAGCTGGAGGAACAGAGGCATCAATTTGTGGAATTGGAATTGCAGGTTTTGAAAATATGAAAGCTTTATCTCATGCTACTGATCCAAATAGAGCAAGTATTCCATTTGATAAAGAAAGAAATGGTTTTGTTATGGGCGAAGGTGCAGCTGTCTTAGTATTAGAAGACTTAGAACATGCAAAGACCAGAGGAGCTAAAATTTATGCAGAAGTAATTGGGTATGGAGCAACATCAGATGCTTACCATATTACATCACCTGCTCCCGAGGGAGAAGGTGGAGCAAGAGCTATGAAGAGAGCTATGGAAGATGCTAAAATTAAACCAAAAGATGTTGATTATATAAATGCTCATGGAACATCAACACATTTAAATGATAGTTTAGAAACACAAGCTATAAAAACAGCATTTGGAGATGAAGCTTATAAAGTTATGGTAAGTTCTACAAAATCTAATACAGGACATTTATTAGGAGCAGCAGGAGGCTTAGAAGCAATTGTTTGTGTAAAAGCAATTGAGAATTCATTAGTTCCTCCAACAATTAATTACCAAGTAAAAGATGCGGAGTGTGATTTAGATATTGTACCAAATGAACCAAGAAAATCAGACATCAAAATAGCAATGTCTAATTCTTTAGGATTTGGTGGACATAATGCAAGTATCATATTAAAAGAATATCAAGGATAATTAAAGAAAGGAGGCAAACTTATGCTAAAAAATAATGCATAAGTCATACAAATCATGGAATATGAAAAAATAAAACAATTAATTGAAGATTTTGGAAATTCAAAATTAAGTAATATACACTTAGATTTTCCAGATGGAACTAAAATCAGTATGGAAAAAAGTGATAAAGAAGTAGTAAAAGTTATCAATGAGCCTATAAAAGCATTAGAAGAGAAAGCTTCAGATACTCAATCTCCAAAAGAAGCAATAGAAGAAGAAGGAAATATTGTAAAATCTCCAATGGTAGGTACTTTTTATATGAAGCCTTCTCCTGATGCAGAGCCATATGTTGAAGTAGGGAAGCAAGTTAAAAAAGGAGATGTACTTTGTATTATAGAAGCTATGAAATTAATGAATGAAATCGAATCTGAATTTACTGGAGAAGTAAAAGAGATCCTAGTAAAAGATGGAGAAATGGTAGAGTATGGAAAGCCATTGTTTAGAATAGTATAGGGAGCCATTTGGACCGGTTCTTTTTGGCCCTGAAATCAAAAAGAACCGGTCCAAATGATGCTAGAAAGGAAAGTAAAATGTTAGAGAAAGAAGGAATTAAAAAAATTATTCCACAAAGGGAACCATTTTTAATGATAGATGAAGTAGAAGAATTTACACCTGGAGAAAATGCTACAGCTTATAAATATGTAAATGAGGACGAATGGTATTTCAAAGGACATTTTCCTGGAAATCCAATTATGCCTGGAGTTCTAATTGCAGAAAGTTTAGCACAAACAGGAGCAGTTGCTATTTTAAGTGTAGAAGAAAACAAAGGTAAAAATGCTTTATTTGGTGGAATTGATAAAATGAAATTCAAAAAGCAAGTAGTGCCAGGAGATAAACTAAAGTTAGAAGTAAAAATAATAAAAAGAAAAGGCCCTATCGGAGTAGGAGAAGCTATAGCAACAGTAGAAGGTAAAATAGCAGCAAGAGGAGAATTAACTTTTGCAATAGTAGGGTAAGTAATTAAAAGTGGAGCCATTTGGACCGGTTCTTTTTGGTTCCGGAACCAAAAAGAACCGGTCCAAATGGTTCATGGGTCACAAGAAAGGAAGTAGTCATGAATAAAATTTTAATTGCCAATAGAGGAGAAATTGCAGTACGAATTATAAGAGCATGTAAAGAAATGAATCTAAAAACAGTAGCTGTTTATTCAGAAGCTGATAAAGATAGTTTACATACTCGTTTAGCAGATGAAGCAATATGTATAGGACCTGCAGAGTCTAATAAAAGCTATCTAAATTATAAAAATATTATAGAAGCTGCCTATATAACAGGAGCAGATAGTATACATCCAGGTTTTGGTTTTCTTTCAGAAAATAGTCAGTTTGCAAAAATATGTAAAGAATCTAATATAAAATTTATTGGACCAAGCTATGAAGTTATTAAACTTATGGGAAATAAATCTAATGCTAAAGAGATGATGGCAAAAGCAGGTGTACCAGTTGTTCCAGGCTCAAAAGGAAGTGTAAAAAGCTTGAATGAGGCAAGAGAAATTTCTAACAAAATTGGTTATCCAGTTATGATAAAAGCGGCAGCTGGTGGTGGAGGAAGAGGAATTCGTATTGTCAATTCTGAAGCTGAAGTAGAAAGTAGTTATAATATTGTAAAGCAAGAATCTATGAATTCTTTTAAAGATGATGAAATATATATAGAAAAATACATTCAAAACCCAAGACATGTTGAAATTCAAGTATTAGCTGATGAACACGGAAATGTTATTCATTTAGGCGAAAGAGACTGTACAGTGCAGAGAAGAAATCAAAAAATTTTAGAAGAGACACCATCTACAGCAATTGATGATAAAATAAGAGAAAAAATGGGAGATGCTGCTATTAAAGCAGTTAAAAAAGTAGGATATACAAGTTGCGGTACAATCGAATTTTTGGTAGATAAAGACAAAAACTTTTATTTTATGGAGATGAATACAAGAATTCAAGTAGAGCATCCAATTACAGAAGAAAGAACTGGAATTGATATTGTAAAAGAACAAATTAGAATTGCAGCTGGAGAGCCTTTAAGATTGAAACAAAAAGATATTGAATTTAAAGGACATTGCATCGAATGTAGAATAAATGCCGAAAATCCAAGTAAAAACTTTAGACCTTGTCCAGGAAAAATTACAGGATTAATTTTACCTGGAGGAAATGGAATTAGAATTGATACTTTTGTCTATGCAGGATATACTATACCACCAAATTATGATTCCATGATTGCAAAAATCATTGCATTTGGAAAAACAAGAAATGAAGCAATCAGTAAAATGAAAAGAGCATTAGAAGAAACAGTAATAGAAGGAGTAGACACTAATATTGATTTTCTATTTAAGATTATAAAAAATCCTAATTTTATTAGAGGAAAATTTGATACATCTTTTATAGAAAGAGAAATTTTATAATTTTACTTGACTTAGCACTTTTTAAGCAATAAAATATATATTAAAATTTAAGTGGCTAATAATGTAAATTAAAAGGAGTAAATGATAGAATGATTGTTGATAAGATAAAAAAACGTGAACCATCTGCTAAAAGGAATGTAAATCGAGTAGACATTCAAGTCGGTAAATGGGTAAAATGCACTAAATGTAAAGAAATCTTATACAAAGAAGATGTCAAAAACAATGCTAATATTTGCCCGAATTGTGGTGCTTATTTTAGAATGCACATTAATAGAAGATTAGAAAGTATTATAGATGAAGGAACGTATAAAAGGTTTGATTTAAACATTGAAAATTGTAATCCATTAGGTCTGGAAGATTACCCTACTAAACTAGAAAGACTAAGACAAAAAACTAATTTAGAAGAAGCAGTAGCCTGTGGAACTGGTAAAATTGAAGGAGAAGATGTTGTAATTTGTATTATGGATAGTGGATTTTTGATGGGAAGTATGGGAACTGTTGTAGGCGAAAAAATTACCTATGCCATAGAAAAAGCAATTGAGTTAAAATATCCATTAATTATCTTCTCTGTATCAGGTGGCGCTAGAATGCAGGAAGGAATTATGTCACTTATGCAAATGGCCAAAACGACAGCAGCGATTTCTAAATTAAATGAAGCAGGTGGACTTTATATATCTGTTTTAACAGATCCAACCTATGGAGGAGTAACTGCATCTTTTGCAAGTATAGCAGATATAGTACTTGCAGAACCAGGAGCAATGATAGGTTTTGCAGGTCAAAGAGTTATAGAACAAACCATAGGAGAAAGTTTGCCAGAAGGTTTCCAAACAGCAGAATTTTTATTAGAGCATGGATTTATTGATAAAATTGTAGAAAGAAGAGAGTTGAAACATACACTATATAAATTGATACAATTTCATAAATAAAATGGAAAGGATGAGAGAAAAATGAGTACTACAACTGCCTGGGAAAAAGTAGAAATAGCAAGATCAAGTACTAGAAAAACATCACTAGACTATATAGAAAATATTTTTGACGAATTTATAGAGCTTCATGGAGATAGAAACTATAGAGATGATAAAGCAATGGTATGTGGTTTAGCCAAAATAGGAGATCAGAATTATACGATTATTGCAGAACAAAAAGGAAGAACAACAAAAGAAAATATCGAAAGAAACTTTGGAATGCCAAATCCAGAAAGTTACAGAAAAGCAATAAGATTTATGTCTCAAGCTGAAAAATTTGGAAGACCAGTTATAACTTTTATAGATACAAAAGGAGCTTATCCAGGTATTGGAGCAGAAGAAAGAGGACAGGGAGAAGCTATCGCAAGCTCAATGTTAAAGATGGCGGGACTAAAAGTTCCAATTATTTCTATTGTAATAGGAGAAGGATCAAGTGGAGGAGCTTTAGCAATTGGAGTAGGAAATAAAATACTTATGCTTGAAAATGCTATTTATTCAATATTATCACCAGAAGGCTATGCAAGTATTTTATGGAAAGACTCTTCTAGAGCAAAGGAAGCAGCAGAAAAAATGAAATTGACAGCAAAAGATTTATATGATTTGAAAGTAATTGATAAAATTATAAAAGAGCCAAAAGATGATTTTGAAAAACTTGTCAAGAATCTAAAAAAAGAAATAACAACTATTACTAAAGAACTTAGTGAGTTATCAGAAGAAGAGATTGTAGAACAAAGATACCAAAAATTTAGACAAATGGGAGAATATATAGAAAAATAATTTCTCATTGGGGACAGTTCTTTTCGCAAAAGGGTCGTTTCTTTTTGCAAAAAGAAACGACCCCAATGAAAAAAAGGAGGATTTTAAAATGTTATTAAAAGGAAAAAAAATATTAATTATGGGAATAAGAAATAAATGGAGTATAGCATATGGAATAGCTAAATCTGCTTATGATAATGGAGCAGACTTATTATTTACATATGTAGGAGAAGAAAATAAAGGAAAAATAGAAGAGCTTACTTCAGAATTTAAAGGAAGCAAAGCTTATGTTTTAGATGATGCATCAGAAGATAGTTTAGTAAAGGAAGTTTTTACTAAAATTAAAGAAGAAAATGGAAAACTAGATGGAATTGTTCATGCAATAGCTCATGCATTTACACAAGATTTACACAATGACTTTATATTAACAAGTAAAGAAGGATATTCTCATGCTTGTGACGTAAGTGCATATTCTTTTGTATTAGCTGCAAGAATGGCAAAAAAATTAGATATGCTAAACGAAAATGCAAGCTTAGTAACTTTAACATATCATGGTTCAACAAAAGTTTTAGAAGGGTATAATGTAATGGGAGTTGCAAAAGCAGCATTAGAAGCTAGTGTAAGATATTTGGCTGATAATTTAGGAAAAGAAGATATAAGAGTAAATGCAGTATCTGCTGGACCAATAAAAACTTTATCTGCAAAAGGTATAAAAGATTTTAATTCTATTTTAGATGTAATAGAAGAAAAAGCACCTCTTCATAGAAATGTAACTACAACTCAAGTAGGAAATGTTGCTACATTTTTATTAAGTAGTATGAGTGAGGCAATAACTGGTCAAGTTATATATGCAGATAATGGATATAATATTATGGGTATATAAGGAAAAAATGTAAAAAATGGATTGACAAGGAAAAAAATATATAGTATAATATTTATCTGTAATCCGCTTAGTCAAGGTACATAAATGCTAAAGAAATTTAGCTACCTTTTTTAAGGATTAGCGAGTATACAAATAAGGGAGGTGCATTTTAAATGTACGCAATAATTGAAAGCTGTGGAAGACAATACAAAGTAGCAGAAGGAGATGTAGTATTTTTCGAAAAACTAAATGTTGAAGAAGGTAAAAAAATTACTTTTGACAATGTAGTTTTAGTATCAAATGATGGAAAAGTACAAATAGGAAATCCTTATGTTAAAGGTGTAAATGTCGAAGGAAAAGTAGTTTCTCACGGAAAAGGAAAGAAAATAATAGTTTTCAAAATGAAACCTAAAAAGAACGAGAGAAAGAAACAAGGACACAGACAACCATATACAAAGGTTGAAATAACATCAATCAAAACAGGTGAAAAAAAGACAGCTACAAAAAAAGAAGTTGCAGCAGAAGTTAAAGCATAATAAAAATAAAATTCGTAATCTAAAATAATGAGATAGATTTTTAAGACCGAAAGGAGTTGAAAAAAATGGCACATCACGTTGGGCAAGGTAGCACAAGAAACGGTAGGGATAGTGAATCAAAACGTTTAGGTGTAAAAAGAGCAGATGGACAATTTGTTTTAGCTGGAAATATTTTAGTAAGACAAAGAGGAACAAAAATGCATCCAGGAACAAATGTTGGTAAAGGAAATGATGACACACTATTTGCATTAGTTGATGGAACAGTAAAATTTGAAAGAAAAGGTAGAAACAAGAAAAAAGTAAGTGTTTACCCAGTAATAGAAAAGAAAGAAGTTGCTAAGGCAGCTAATTAATAAAAAACAAGAAATTCAATTTTGAGTTTCTTGTTTTTTTATTTTTCATTTTTTCAAAAAAACGGTTGCACATTTAAAAGAATTGATATAAAATAAATAAAAAAAGAAAGAAGGTAGATGGTATGGATATAAAAGTTGATTTAGAAAAAGCAGGAATAGACAAAAAAGAAATAATGAAATATAAAGAACAAGTTGAAAATATACACAAAGACTTACACGGAAGAAAAGACGCAAAAGATGATTTTGTAGGTTGGATAGAATTACCTACTAATTATGACAAAAAAGAATTTAAAAGAATACAAACAGCTGCAAAAAGAATAAATAAAGATTCTGACATTTTATTAGTAATAGGAATAGGTGGATCATATTTAGGAGCAAGAGCTGTTATAGAAGCATTAAGTAGCTCATTTTATAATATGCAAACACTAGAACAAAGAAAAAATACATTAGTTTTATTTGCAGGAAATAATTTAAGTCCAAATTATATAAATGATTTAATAGAAGTAATAGGAGACAAAGATTTTTCAATAAATGTTATATCAAAGTCAGGAACAACAACAGAGCCTGCAATAGCATTTAGAATATTTAGAGAAATTTTAGAAAATAAATATGGTATTGATGAAGCAAGAAGCAGAATTTATGTTACAACAGATGAAAAAAGAGGAGCTTTAAAAACATTATCTAATGAAGAAGGATATGAAACTTTTATAATTCCAGATAATGTAGGAGGAAGATATTCTGTTCTAACACCTGTTGGACTTCTTCCAATAGCAGTTGCAGGAGTAGATATAGAAAATCTAATGAAGGGAGCCAAACTAGCACAAGACAATTATAATGATAGTAGTCTAAAATATAACGAATGTTATCAATATGCAGTATTAAGAAACATTTTATATAAACAAGGAAAAACAACAGAAGTATTTGCAAACTATGAACCAAAAATGCATTACATGACAGAATGGTTAAAACAATTATTTGGAGAAAGTGAAGGAAAAGATCAAAAAGGAATTTTTCCAGCTGGAGTTGATTTTACAACAGATTTACACTCACTAGGACAATATATGCAAGATGGATTAAGAAATTTACTTGAAACAGTAGTATATGTGGAAAAACCAAAAACAAATCTAACTATAAATTCAGATGATGATAATTTAGATGGGCTAAATTATTTAGCAGGAAAAGATCTTGATTATGTTAATAAAAAAGCAATGGAAGGAACAATCGAAGCACATGTTTCAGGTGGAGTTCCAAATATAGTTATAAGAATAGAAGAATTAAATGAAGAAAATATAGGAGGATTAATTTACTTTTTTGAACTTGCTTGTGGTATGTCAGGAAATTTATTAAATGTTAATCCATTCAATCAGCCAGGAGTAGAAGAATATAAAAAGAATATGTTTAGACTTCTTGAAAAACCTGGATTTGAAAAAAGCAAATAAAAGAAGGTAGGATTTAATGAAATTTGAAAGAAAATATGTTGTAGGAGTAAGAGACATCGGAAAAGATAACAAAATTACTAATTTTGCCATACTAAGTTTTCTAGAAGAAATTGCAAGTCTGCATTCTGCAACTGTTGGATATGGAGTTAATGATATTGAAACAAAGAAAAAAGTATGGATTTTAATGGATTGGAAACTTAAAGTTATAGAAAGACCTAAGTATGGTGATGAATTAGTTATAAATACATGGGCAAGACCTATATCAAAACATGTATTTTATACATATCGTGATTTTGAGGTGTACTGCAACAACAAAAAGGTTGCAATTGCAACGTCTAGATGGGTTTTAGTTGATTTAAATATTGGAAGAATATCAAAGATTAATGATGATATTATATCTTTATATAAGCCGGACGAAAGCCATGTTTTTGAAGAACCAGAATTAGAAAAAGTTGTAACGCCAATTGAAAATATTTTAACTTTAAACTATGAAGTAAAAAGATCAGATATTGACATAAACAAACATATGCATAACTTAAATTACTTAAGCTTAGCATATGAAGCTTTACCAGAAGAAATATATTTACAAGAAGAAAAAAATAACATTAGAATTATGTATAAACATCAGATTTTGTTAAAAGATAAAGTAAACTGTTATTATTCTAGAAAAGATGATAAAGATATAATTACCATAAAAAATCAAGATAATACAGTATTACATGCAATTATAGAGTTGATTTAAAAAGGAGAGAGTTAGAAAGTTGAGACAAAAACAAGATGATAAGATAACTAAAATATTACAAAAAATAGCACCAGGAACTCCAATAAGGAATGGTTTGGAAAATATATTAAAAGCCAGAACAGGAGCTTTACTACTTTTTACAGATAATGAAGAAATTATAAAAAAGATTGTAGATGGAGGCTTTTACATTAATGAAGAATATACCTCATCTAGATTATATGAACTTGCAAAAATGGATGGAGCAATAGTTTTAAGTGAGGATATGAAAAGAATTTTATTTGCTAATGCTGAGCTTATTCCATCTAGTGAAATACCAACTGTTGAGACAGGAACTAGACATAGAACAGCTGAAAGAACTGCCAAACAAACAGGAGAACTTGTAATTAGTATTTCACAAAGAAGAAATATAATAACAATATTCATAGATAATGAAAGATATATATTAGAGGACACAGAGGTTGTGCTAAATAAAGCAAACCAAGCAATTCAAACTCTTGAAAAATACAAAAAAGTTTTTGATAGTAAATTAAATATTTTAAATGAATATGAATTTAATGATATTGTAGCATTAGAAAATGTTTTAGGAGTTATTCAAAGAGCAGAAATGGTTATGCAAATTGTAGATGAAATAGAAAAGCAAATTGCAGAGCTAGGAGCTGATGGTCGATTAGTAAATATGCAACTTGAACAATTAATAGGAGGCATTGAAAAAGAAGAAGAACTAATTATAAAAGATTATTCAATGGTTGAAAATAAGTCTTCAGAAGAAATAATACAAGAAATTTCAAATTTATCTTATGAAGAATTGTTTAATGAACAAAATCTAGCTAAGATTTTAGGATATGATAGTTTTTCGGATTTTGATGAAGTAGGAGTTTATACAAGAGGTTATAGAATTTTAAACAAAATTCCAAGAATGCCAAATAATATAGTAGAAAATTTAGTTCAAGGCTTTGAATCTTTGCAACATATAATAGATGCTAGCATAGAAGATCTTGATAATATAGAAGGAATTGGTGAGGTTAGAGCCAGAAATATAAAATCATCTTTAAAAAGAATGCAAGAGCAATTTTTATTTGACAATATAGTAAATTAATAGTAAAATAACAAAGATTTTTATTTAGGAGGAGTTTAGTAATGTACAAGAAAAAAATAGGAATGGTATGTTGGGGAATAGCTTTAATTTTAATACTTGTTATGTTAGGAGGATTAGTATATGGATATTACAAAAAGCAAAATTTAAATATAGCAAATCCTGTAGCTACATTAGAAGTGGAAAATTTTGGAACAATAAAAATAGAATTATATCCAGATTTAGCACCAGAAACAGTCAGTAATTTTATAACTCTTGCAAATAATGGATTCTATAATAATTTAACTTTTCATAGAGTTGTAAAAGATTTCATGATTCAAGGAGGAGATCCATCAGGTGATGGAACAGGTTCACCAACTTTAGCAGATTTATACAATAATGATGATGAATCTGCTACTTATAAGTATTCAGATGGACAAGAGGCTAAAAGCACAGATTCATATGCTATTAAAGGAGAATTTGTAGCAAATGGATATAATAAAAATACTCTTAATTTGACAGAAGGAACCATAGCAATGGCTAGAAATGATTATACATCATATTCTGCAACATTATCAGAAGAATCTTACAATTCAGCAAGTTCACAATTCTTTATAATGACATCAAATGATTATACAAATTTAAGTGGATATTATGCAGGTTTTGGAAAGGTAATAGAAGGAATGGATGTTGTAAAAGACATTGCTAATGTTGAATGTAAGGCAGCATCTGAAGACACTGAACAA
Source organism: uncultured Clostridia bacterium (assembly GCA_944386695.1). GTDB lineage: Bacteria > Bacillota > Clostridia > TANB77 > CAG-508 > CAG-269. Next base: position 26,001 of record CALXCB010000012.1, read on the forward strand.
ACAGAAACAAGTACAGTTGATCAAGAAGTTTCAACTCCTGTAGAAAGTGTAGTAATTAAATCTGTAACAGTTGAAACTAATGGTGTAGATTATGGAATGCCAGATATTATAAAACCATTTAATTATACAGAATGGCTATATGATTTATATGGATTAACATATTCTGAATAATAAATATCCCTCGGCTAAGCCGAGGGATAAGTATTTATAAAGTTTCTAATTATAATAAATGAAATTTTTTATTCTGAGAGTCTTATTTTTTCTATTGACAAAAAAGAAGCAAAAGTTTAAAATTATTGAAGATGATTTTTGTTAACAAGAAAGAAAAATATGCAATACATAAAATTAAAAATTTTTTAAAAATTTCTTGCTATTTTTTAAATAGTATTGTATGATATAATAGTAAAAAAGATAGGCGATAAATATAGTTTTATATTAGGGGAGGCTACTAAATGAAAAGAAAAATTGCAGTAATTGTAGTTACAGTTATAATAGCAATCGTAGGAAATATTTATATTAATATGACATATGCAGCAGATGAGCAAGTTATAAGTAACGAAACAGAAAGCACTCTTGTGGAATTAAAAGAAAAAGAACTAAGTTCAATTGAAGATTATGAAGAGACATATGGATCAAAAGCATATGGATTAACAGCTTATATTTTACATAAAGTACAAGTGTATAGTATTCCCTTTTGTTTTTTAGGAATATTAGTAGGAGCTATTTATGATTATGTAATAGGAATAAGAGATCTTGAGGTAAAAGAAAAAGGTCTTGCCTTAATGGTTACATTTATAACATTAGCAGTAATATGCCAAGTATTACCACTTGTATTTACAATAGTCGTAAAATTTGGAAGGGAGTAAGAACAAATGAAGGTTTTATTTGCAGTAAATGATGAAAATATATCAGCATCTATTGTTAAAAGATATCAAAAACAATACAAAGAGATAATTTCATACAAAAATGTGTATTATTTTAATGCAGTTTTAACAGAGCTACAAAGGAATAAAACTTATGATAGGATAGTAATAAGAGAAGATTTAGAAGAATTTACAAGTTCAAGTGTTGAACAGAGAGATAAATTTATATTTGACAGATTAGACAATATTAGTGATGAAGCTTCAAGTGCTACGGGAGCAGACATTCCAATTATTTTAATATGTTCAGAAAGAAGAAATAAATCCGAAGATATATTAGTAAAATTGTTTGGAATAGGAATTTATAATGCTGTCCTAGGTGATGATAGAAGACCAGAAGAAGTATGTAAATTAATTTACAAACCACGTTCAAAAAAAGAGGCTAAAATTTACTATAAAATAGATTCTGAAAATGTAACTTATGAAAAAGAAAGCGAAAATGACGTTAGTGAGATGGAAATGCAAAGCATATTAAGACACTTTAAAAGGTTGGGGGAAAATGAAAGTAAATATGCAGAAAGTTTCAGAAACATAGTCTCACAATACAATGAGGCACAATTAAGAATTATAATTGCGGTATTACCTAATAATGTAAAAGATGTATTGGAGAGAACCTCAGCAGAATATCAAAAGCTTGTAGGTAAAGTCAGTCTTAATGAAAACAAAGCAAAAAATACTACAAAATCTAAAAAAACCAAAAAGGCGGCAAAAGGCACAAGTGAGGAGTTATTAAATGTAGATACGCCTAAAGTAATGTCCAAACCAGTTGTAGTACCAACCACAATAAATGAAACTTTATATAAAAAAGTTGACGCTAAGAAAAAAATAGATGTAGACTTAAGTGAAATAGAGGATGACGAAATAGAAGATGATGTTCAAAAGATATTAGAGAAAGAACCTCCAAAGAGAAAAAGAGGAAGACCAAGAAAAAATCCTTTGCCTGAAGAAAAATCAGAAGTAAAAGAGACACCAAAGAAAAGAGGACGACCAAAAAAGAACCCAATCCCAGAAGAAACAGTAGAAGAGGAAGAAGATGATGATGTTATTTTACCAGGATTTGACATCGAAGACGACGACGAAAGCAACATAGACGAAAAAACAACATGGAATACTCAAGAAGAAGATGATGATGATGTAATTGTACCTGGTTTTGAAGAAGAGGAAGATGACGACGAAAAAGATGATGATGAAGTTTATGACAATAGACATTATGTAGATATAAATGAAAATATGCAACCAGCACAACAGAATTATGATAATATATTTGATGGCGTACAATATGAAAGTTTATTAACAGGTGAGAAAAAAGTTGCAATATTTGTTGGAACAAGTAAAAACGGAACATCATTTATAGTAAATAACATAGCACAAATTTTATCAAATATGGGCATAAACACAGCAATTTTAGATGTTACTCAAAATAAAAATGATTACTATATTTATACAAAAAATGACGAAGATTTGAGACGCATTGCTGTAAACTCGATGGAAAAATTAACACAAGAAAGAGCTGAAGGAATCAAAGTTAATAATAATTTAACTGTATATACAAATCTTCCAAATTCAAATGAAGTTATAAAGAATTCTCGACCTATATTAGAAACTTTAGTACAAAATCATACAATTATATTAATTGATAGTGATTTTTATACACCTATAGAATATTTTGAAAGAGCACAAGAAATATATTTAGTACAATCAATGGATGTTCTTACAATACAGCCATTAACTGAATTTTTAAGAGAATTAAAAGTAAAAAATATACTAGAAGAAAGTAAGATAAGAATAATATTAAATAAACTTTTGAAAATTAGAGGGGTAAGTGCAAAAAGTATTATTGGAGGAATGTCAAATTATAATGATCCAGAGATGTCTTTTATGAGAGAATTATTTGATAGAAATATAGTTAGAACAGCAGCTCAAATACCATTTGATGAAGATGTATATGCAAAATATTTAGAAAGTTTAATAGAATGTGAAATAAAAATCAATGGATATCCAAAAGAATTTAAACAAAAGCTAAACGATTTAGCAGCAATTGTATATCCATTATTGCCAAATGGAACCAAAAAAAATAAAAAGGCATCAAAAGGTAAATATAATAGTAATAATCAGTATTCAAATTCATTTTCATCTGGAATGAATAGTACTTTGGATAATATGAGGAAAAGATATTAATAGTGATTGAAATTGGAGGGACAAACCTTGATAATATTATTAGTTGTGATATTGGTTCTATTAGTGCTTGCATTAGTAATTTACAATGTTTCTTTACACAAGACAATTCAAGCATATAAAAACCAAAGTAGAAGATTTACTAATTTAAATATATTACAGGATTTTATGAATATAGCAGGAAGCACGTTAAGTGTAGACAAGAAAATAAAATCCATAAATGATATAATTGTAGAAAAATATCAAATAAAATACTCAACAATAGTCGTATTTGACGGTGCTGACTATGTAATAAAAGCCTCTAATGTTAATCCTAATCATTGGAAAGCACTTAGTAGATTACATGAAGTAGATATTTTTAAAGATAGTATAGATATGGCAACTCCGAAATATGTTACAGTTAATAATGACAATGAAAAGTTGCCATATCAAGAAAAAGAATTTGATAGAGCAAAATCTGCAATATTTTTCCCTTTATATATAGATAATGTATATTTAGGATACTGGATAATAGAAAGTGGCATAGCTCATGATTTTGATAATATTGATACAACTGTATTTGAAACTGTAAAAGAAAATATAGTATCAGTTTTAAAAGCAGTGGATTATCAAAAAATTCTAGAAAATATAGTAAGAAAAGATTTATTTACAGGTCTAAATTCAGCAGAATATCTATATGGAGAGGGCAAAAAGATTATAGATCAATATACTACTTCTGCAATTTGTATGTTTAGAATTTCAAATATTGAAGAAATAAATAAAATTTCTCGTGAATTAGGAAATAAAGTAATAACTGAAGTAAGTAAAAATGTACAGTCTAATATTTCAGATACATATATATTTGTGAGATATATGGGACCTAAATTTGTAATAGTATTTTCGGGAGTTGAAGCTAAAAATGTTTTAGACTTTATAAATGAGATAAAAGAATCAACAGAAAGCTTAAAAATATCTTTGAAAGACAAAGCGAAGATAGAAGAAAAGAGTATAGAAAACAAAAAAGGCAGAAAGAAAAAGAAAAAAATCGAAGATATCGAGGTAGAACCATCTTTAAATTTTGTAGTAGCAACATATTATAAAGGAACAGGTATAGAAGAAATTTTAAAAAGAATGGAAAAATATCTAGATGAAGCTTCAAAAGAAGAAAGTCAGGTTAGTAATATATAATGAGGAGGAGGAGAACAATGAGTTTTGATAAAACAATGTTTTTTAAATTAGAAAAAAATCAAGAAATAGATACTAAAAAAGTTTTGAAAGAAGTATATGAAGCATTAGTTGATAAGGGATATAATCCAATTAATCAAATAGTTGGTTATATATTATCAGGTGATCCAACATATATAACAAGCCATAATGATGCAAGAAATAAAATTAGATGCATAGAAAGAGATGAACTTTTAGAGAAATTAGTAAAATATTATATAGGAATTGAAGATGAATGAGAATACTAGGTATTGATTATGGAGAAGTAAGGACTGGATTTGCAATAACTGATATATTAAATATTACGGCACAAGGCCTTGAAACAATTAACTCTAATGGGAACGATAAAATCATTTTAAAGAAAATAGATGAATTATTAGAAAAATATGAAATTGGGACTATAGTAGTAGGTATGCCATATAATATGAAAGGAACAAAATCAGAAAGAACAAAAATCACAGAACAATTTATTCATAAACTAAAATGCAAGTATAATAAATTAAAAATAGATTATATAGATGAAAGACTTACAACTGTTGCAGCACATAAAACAATGAATTTTTTAGATGTCAATAAGTATAAAAAAAGAAATATAGTAGATACTATATCTGCAGTGTATATTTTAGAAACTTATATAGAAAAACAAAAGAATTCATAGTACAAGTTTTTAATGTTTATAATAATAAAGTTTTTGAAAGGAGAAAGAAATGGACGAAAATTTTAATGGGGAAGAAGAATTTGACAATATAATATCTTTAAATGATGAAAATGGTAATGAAGTTAAATTCGAATTCTTAGATTTAGTAGAATATGAAGGTGAACAATATGTAGTGTTATTACCAGTTTTAGAAGAAGGCGAAGAGGACGACGGTGAAGTAGTAATATTAAGAGTGGAAGATTCAGATGATGAATCAGAAGAAGAAGCATATGTTAGTGTCGATGATGAAGAAATATTAATGAAAGTATTTAACATTTTTAAAGAAAAATTCAAAGATGAATTTGATTTTGTTGATGCTGACGAATAAAATATTTAGGCAATGAAAAAGTTGCCTATTTTTAATTTAGGTGAAAGGAAATGGAATAATATATGAAAAGTTTAACTAGTTGGTTATTAGTATTTTTTATGTTTTTATTTTGGGTATTTAGAATAATAGTAGCATTACAATCACAATATGGAGATTCATTTGGAGGATTTATCGCTTTTAATTTTAATGTAGAGGTTATTTTATTATTTTTAACAGTTTTATGCTTTATTTTAATAGTAAGAAGATATTTAATAGGTGGTATTCTATATTTGGTGTCTTATGGTTATTATTTTGGATCATATATATTAAATAATATATTTTTATTATTAGAAGATGGAAGTAGTCTTAGTATGGCAAGTATGCAAAATATAGTAGTAGCAATTATAGGGGTTGTTCTTGCTATATGTGTATTTGCTGATATATTAATAGAGAAGGTAGGAAAGAAAAACCATAAAGACAAAAAAACAGATTGGTTTTTTAAAGGTACTCAATATGATAGAAAATTCGACGAAAGAGCTGATAGGAACCAATATAGAAATTATTAATAAATACAATATTTTTATAATTATACTAGAACAAACCCTTAAATATACAAAGTAATATAAAAACGAGGAGAATATATATATGCTAAATAATATAATATTTGACCTAGGAAATGTAATATTAAAGAATACTCCATCAGTTGTTTTAGAAAATTTAAAAATATCCAATGAATTATATCAACTTATTAAAAATAAGTATTTTGATAATTGGAAAGAGTTAGATTTAGGAAATGAAACTTTACTAGAACATTTTAATAATTGTAAAATAGATTCATATATAGATGATAATATAAAAGAAAGATTATTAAACTATTATAAATATAGACCTTTTAATAATAAGATAATTGAATTAATGAATAATCTGAAAAACAATAAGTACAACATTTTTATATTATCAAATAATAATAGAGAAGCATATGAATATTTAATAAAATTACCTATATTAAAATGTGTAGATGGTTGGATTGTATCATGTTATTATCATATTCTAAAACCTGACAAGAAAATATTTATAAAATTATTTGAAACATTTAAAATTAAACCAGAAGAAAGTTTCTTTATTGATGATAAAGCAGAAAATATTAATGTTGCAAAAGAACTTGTAATTCTGCAATGGTTTCAGCTTTAGTAAGTTTATATAATGACGATAGAAAATTAGGACTTTCAGAATGTAGATTAGATGGTGGAGATTTTATGCTAGAAAAAGGTTTTGAAAGCGAAAATTTAGATATAGAAAATATATTAAAAAATATGAAACTAATTGCAGCAAGAAATATGATTGAAATGTCTTTAGAAGAGTATATTTCACAAATGAGAAGAGAACTTTTAGGAAAAAGATAAAATGTGCAATAACGGAAAAAGAAGTTGAAGAAGGAATACAAAATGGTTTAGAACTAAGGGATAAGAGCAAACGAAATCAACTTGATAGATAAATTAGATTAAAACTAGAAAAGTAGAAAAATAAAAAAGAATGAAAATAAGAAAAATAACACCAATGAAAATTTACAATAAATAGGACTGATAGTTAGTTGAAAATATCAGTCCTTTATTGTATAATTATAACAGAAATTAGTAATTTGTAAGGAGTAGCTTAAAATGATAGATTTACACTTGCATACCAATTATTCAGATGGCACAGATTCAGTAGAAGAATTATTAAACAAAGCAGAAAAGCAGAAACTAGAAATTATATCTATTACGAACCATAATTCTGTTGATGCATATTTTGAATTAGAGAAAATGCCAAATATTAGAAAAAAGTTTAGTGGAGAAATTGTGATTGGCTCAGAAATAAAGACAATATTTGATGATGTTAATATAGAAATATTGGCTTATGGAATTGAGTATAAAAAAATTAATATAAAAAAAGAAAATCAGATGGAAGTTCAAAATGATGCACTAAAGCATTTTGCGAATATTGCTAAGTCTATGGGACTTAAAGTAAATGAAAAAATACGTGTTGATATTACAAATCCAAACAAACTTTATGGGTGTTGGGTATTCTGTGATGAAATACTTAAATATAAAGAAAATGATGAAATATTAAAAAAAATAGGAAAAATAGACAGAAAAACTTTTTATAGAGAGCATGAAGGAAATAAGAAAAGTCCATTTTATTATAATACTTCAAAATATTATGATGACTGTCAAACTTTAATAAATAAAATACATGAAGCAGGCGGATTAGCATTTTTAGCACATGGGTTAATATATTCATTTGATGATAATAGATATTATATAGAAAAAATATTAAGAACAACTGATATTGATGGTTTAGAATGTATATATCCATTATTTAGTTATAATGATAGGAAATTTATGATTACTTTATGTAAAAAATATAAAAAATTTATGTCAGGTGGTTCTGATTATCATGCAAATAACAAACCTACAACTTCTATGGGAACTGGGATAAATAATAACATATTAGTTGAAAAGAAATTAGTGAAAGATTGGATTAATTATGTAAAAAAAATTTAAATATTAGTACCATAATATTTAAATCTAAAGAATATAACAAATTACAATTAAGTATTTTAATGAATATTGTAACATTTTAATATGCAAGTAAGTTTTAGTTATATCTATTATATGGATATATCCCTACAGGAGCAATTATTTCTAATATTCAAGATATGTCAAAAGATTTAGAAATACTAATCACATTTGATGAAAATTGTGTAATAAAGACGCAAGAGCCATTAAAAGATGTGAATGTGGTTAATGAAATTTATGATATGTTTGATGTAAATGTTGATAGTGTGGGAATGACATGGATGATAGATAATAAGAACAATATTATATGGCATAATGGAGCTACTACAAATTTCAATAGTTATATTGGATTTAACAGAGAAAAGAAAGTTGGAGTTGTGGTTTTATCAAACATATCTCCACAAAAAGATGTTAATATGACTTTAATAGGAAATAGAATAATGCACGAACTGTTATATTAGTCAATACAGCTAATTGAAATTAATTTCTAGAATAATATAAAGTAGAAGGGAAAATTTAAAATGAATAAACTTAAAATTGGAATTTTCTTAATAATATTAGGGAATATATTATATTTATCATATATATTTTTTACTG
>CALXCB010000013.1 GCA_944386695.1 uncultured Clostridia bacterium
GAAAAGATTACTAAATTTATCGAATATTAGATAAGTAAATAAAAAATAAAAAAATTTTAGTAAAAATACTTGATTATTGGAAAAAAATATAATATAATTGCAAGTAGCAAAAGACAAAAAGGGAGAAGATGTAAAAATGGAATTAACTAAAAATATATTTTTTAATACAGATAAGTTAATTGAAAATAGTAAAGTTAAAATTTCTTATACAGGAAAATTCTATCAAGAAAAATGTGAGAAAGTAATAATTCACTATGGATTTGGTGACCAATGGGAAAATGTACATGATATAGAGATGGAAAATACAGAACTTGGTTTTCAAACTGAAATAGATCTATTAGAAGGAAAAACATTTAATTTTTGTTTCAAAAATGAAAAAGACGAATGGGATAACAATAATGGTAAAAATTATGTATTTCCATTAGAAAAAATATCTCAAGAATTAATAAGTTTAGAAGATGAAGCTAAACAATTAGGAGCTGCAAGACCTTTGAGAAGGTCATATTTATGGAGTAAAAAAATTAAATTAGCAGTGTATAAAATAATAACATATTTACCAAAAATAATATCAGGAAATTATAAAAAGAAAGTTAATAATGAGAATTAAAAAAGGTTATCCACATATTGATCATAATATGTGGATAATCTTTTTTAAGTTATAACCCAACCACCATTAATAGAGATTATTTGTCCAGTAGTGAAGTCATCTTCAATTAACCAATTTACGCATTTAGCGATACTAGAAGTTGAACCGATTTTACCAAGAGGAGTTTCATCTTTTATTGAATTAATGGTGTCTAATGAAATATTTTTATTCATATCTGTATCTATAAAACCTGGAGCAATAGAATTAACTCTTATGTTTGAGGGTCCTAATTCTTTAGCCAAGGATTTAGTCATTGCATCTAAAGCCGCTTTTGAAATAGAATATAAACTTTCACAAGAAGAGCCTACAATGCCCCAAATAGAAGACATATTTATTATACAACCGGATTTGTTTTGTATCATATTTGGTATAGTCTCTTGAGTAACACAAAAAGCAGAATATAAATTTGTATTTAATACCATATTCCATTCCTCATCTGTAATATCTGTAAATAAATTAAAAGAAGAAATTCCAGCATTATTTATTAATACATCTATTCTTTTATATTTATTTATAATAAAATCTATCATTTTTTTTACTTCATCTCTATTAGAAACATCTGCTTTGTACAAATCAATTTGTTGATTTTTTCTTAATGCTTCTTGTTTTAAGTTATTTGCATGTTCTTCGGATTTATTGTAATTAGCTATAATAATATGTCCTTGTGCGGCCAAAGTTAAAGCGATTTGACGACCTATACCGCGAGAAGAGCCTGTTATTAATATTATTTTTTTATCCATTATTGGTTCCTTTCAAATTAATGGTAAATGTAAGTTTTTTAATTAATAGTAAAATGCAAAAAAGCCAACAATTAAGAGTATCCTCAAAACTATTGACAATCTGGAGCCACTTGTCCGAATCGAACGGACGACCTACTGATTACAAGTCAGTTGCTCTACCAGCTGAGCTAAAGTGGCATATTTAATTATTGGTGACCCCTACGGGAATCGAACCCATGTCCCCGCCGTGAAAGGGCGATGTCTTAACCTCTTGACCAAGGGGCCACATAAAAATGAATATCAAATTTAATTTAATATTCATTTTGTGTTTGGTGAGCTATCCGCGACTCGAACGCGGGACAACTTGATTAAAAGTCAAGTGCTCTACCACCTGAGCTAATAGCCCATCTACTGCCTATCCGCAAGCAGAACAATAGTATCATACTATATTTTGATAGTTTTGTCAATACTTTTTTTAAAATTTAAAAAATTATTTTTAAACTAACCCCATATTTATTCAAAAAGTATTAGGTAATAAATATGGGTTAGTCAATTGTGAAAGTATTATTAAGCATTGTTTAGTTTATCTAAAACTTCATTTACGTCAATTCCATGTACTTCACATGCTTCCGCAAGAGTTTCTGCTTGAGAAGCAGGACAAGATAAGCAATGCATACCAACTTCTAATAAAATGTCTGCTTTATCTGGAGCTTGTTCTAAGATATCGCCAATAAGAGTATCTTTATTAAAATTCATAGTATAAACCTCCTTAAAATTTTTATTAAAACAAATTTTATCATAAAATTTCAAAAAAGTATAGACAAAATGGAAAAATGGTGATAATATATTTAAACAGCGAGGTGATGAAGGCATAAATAAGTTAATTAATTTTTTCTTTATAACATTTAGTATTAATTTTTTTATAACAATTTATTCAATTTATAATTTTTTAGATTTCGAAATTTTTCAAAATAAACAAGGCTTAAAATTAAATATAAAAAAAGAAGATTTCCAATATAAGGAGGTTGATAAACAATAAAAACAAAAAGATTTATTTTTTGTACATCTTTTTTTATTATTTTTTCAATAGTTTTTTCAATTATTTTATATCCCTTATTTACGGCAAAAGAAGTAATAATTACTTACGGCATCAAACCATTTGATATATGTCAAAAAAATGCAAAGCTATGGTACTATATTAAAATAATGTATTGTATGACTTTTATATTTTCTAATTTAATACTTAGTAATTTTTTATTTGATAAAATATTAAATAAAAAAAATAAAGAGATAGAAATGAAAAAGACAGAGTATAAACCGGATTTTGATAAATTAAATTTATTAATAGGTTATGATATAAAAACAAATGAAAATATATATTTACCAGAATCAGGTTTATATCAAAATTTTTTGATAACAGGAACAATTGGATCTGGAAAAACAAGTTCAGCGATGTATCCATTTACAGAACAATTATTAAAATATAATTCTATCCATATTGAAAATAAAATAGGAATGCTTATTTTAGATGTAAAAGGAAATTATTATGAGCAAGTAAAAAAATATGCAGAAAAATATAATTTGATAAATGATTTAACAATTATAGAGTTAAAATCAAATATAAAATATAATCCTCTGCATAAACCAGATTTAAAACCTAGTGTTTTAGCTAATAGGTTGAAAACAATTTTAGAGTTATTTTCAGAAAATAATTCAGAAAGTTATTGGCTAGATAAAGCTGAACAAATACTTTCCGAAGCAATCAAGCTATGTAGATTATATAATGATGGATATGTAACTTTTTTAGAATTACACAAATTAATTACAATACCAGGATATTATAAAGAAAAAATTTATAAGTTAAAAGATTTATTTGTTTCTGCAAAATTAAGTATAGAAGAAGTATATAATTTAAATACAGCTTTAGATTTTTTTCAAAAAGAATTTGAAAATTTAGATTCTAGAACACTTGGTATATTAAAATCTGAAATTACGAGAATAACAAATACTTTTGTTTCTGATTATGATGTATTAAAGACATTTTGTCCTCAAAAACATGAATTAAATTTCCAAGGTTTTGAAGAAGTATTAACAAATGGAAAAATAGTTGTATTAAATATGAATATAGCTGAATATAGAAATTTATCTAAGATTATAGCGGCATATTTAAAATTAGATTTTCAAACAGAAATAATGATGAAGTTAGCCAAAGGAAATCAAAAGACAACAGCTTTTATTTGTGATGAATATGCAGAATATGTGACAAAAACAGATAGTGACTTTTTTTCATTAAGTAGAGAAGCAAAATGTATTAATATTGTAAGTACTCAAAGCTATTCTTCGATTAAAAAAACGATAAAAGATGAAGCAGCAGTTAAAGTAATTTGTCAAAATTTGATAAATAAAATATGGTTTAGAACAGATGATATATTAACAATAGAGGAAGCGCAAAAGCAATTAGGCAAAGAAGAAAAGACAAAAACATCAAAAAATATATCTGAAAGTGCTAAAGAAACAAAATATAATTATTTTACAAAAAAACTTATTAATAAAGATTCTACAATTTCAGAAAGTTTCAATGTTTATACCCAAAGTGATTTTGTATATGATACAAATTTTTTTACACAAGAATTGGAAACATTTTCAGCTATTTGCTTTTTATCAGATGGAAAGAAAATTTTAAAACCAAAAAAAATAGGGATGTACCCTTATTTTATAAAAAAAGATAATGATTAGGAGATGATTTAAATGAATAACAAGATATTTTTTTATATAAAATTTATAATAATTTTTGCGGGGATATTAATACTATTAAATTTTACAAATATTTTTGCGGCAAGTACACCTAAACTTGTTAGCACATTACAAAAAGCTTTTGAAAGTATAGAAGAGTGGCTTATAAAACTTGCAACACCTGCGGCAGCAGTAGCTGTACGGAACAGGATTGTTTATGAAAAAATTTAGTTTTGGTGATGAAGAGAAAATAAGAACTGGAAAAAAACTTGTAAAAACAGCATTATTTTCTTATGTGTTTATTTTAGCTGTTGATTTAGTTTTATCTGCAATAGAATCTCTAATATAAGAATAGGAGTGAGTATTGGAAAATTCTAATGAAATAACAACAAATATTATAAATACAATAAATACAATTTTTGAAAATTTATTTTCTTCAATAGATAATAATTTATATGAAATTTTAGATGATTTAATATTTGTAAATAAAGATATTTTATCTGATAAATATTTTGATAAATTATTTGGAACATCAACAGCAAATGGTATATTATTAATAGCAAACTCTTTATTAATAGGATTTTTATTATACTATGCTGCAAAATTTATGATGTCTAATTTTACTTATAGTAAAATAGAAAATCCTACACGTTTTATATTTAAATGTATAATATTTGGAATATGTATGAATAGTTCATTTTTTATAATAGAGCAATTATTAGATTTTAATTTTAATATTTGTAGTTTGATAAAAGGATTAGGTGAAGATCTATTTAATAAAAATATTTGTTTCAGTGAATTAATAAATGAAATAAATCAAAATTTGTCAATTAAAGAAACAAATATAGATATTTTCACTTTAGATGGTTTAATAAAAGGAACTTTAACAATTTCTTTACTGAATTTAGTTTTTTCATATTCATTAAGATATGTTTTAATAAAGATATTTGTTTTATTAGCACCATTTGCATTTTTATCACTGACATTAGAAAATACATCATATTTTTTTAAATCTTGGTTTAGAAGTTTATTTTCTTTATTAGTTACTCAAATTTTTGTAGCAATAGTGTTAATTCTTTTATTTTCAATGGATTACGCTAAAGGAAATTTAATAAATAAATTTATTTATATAGGTGGAATTTATGCACTAATAAAAGCTAATTCTATAGTAAGACAATTATTTCGGAGGCATATCAATAAGTGTTCAATCACAAATAACTAAATTAAAAAGCATAGGGAGGTGATAAAAGTAAAATTTATATTTCCACAAAATTATAAATTTAATACTAAAATATTAGGATTGATTGACTATCAATCAGCAATTTTAAATTTAATTTGGTCAGGAATAATATTTTTAATATTAAATGTAATCTTTAATAGTTTAAATATAAAAATATTTTTATTTATAGTATTAGTATTTCCAATTCTTATATTTAGTGTAGTAGGAATTAATGGAGAAAATATTATTAATGTAATTATATACATGTCAAAATTTATAATAAGACCAAAATTATTGATTTACACTAAATAAATTACAAAATCTTTTAAATGCTATTAAAATTATACATTTTTCTATTTGAAAAAATTTTTAAAATAGTGTTATAATGAGAACAAAATTGAAAGGATGGAGACAGAAATGAAATTAGAGCAAAACAACAAGCCAATGATATTTTCGCAAACTGAAATACCAGATATATTTTTTGCAGAACATTTAACTAATATGACAGGAGATTATTTAAAAATATATTTGTATATAATATTTCTATCAAAATATAATGGAGAAATAAATATAAATGATTTATCAAAAAAATTAGCATTACCAATAAACACAATAAATGAAGGTATGAAATATTTAGAAAAAGAAGGGCTAATTTTAAGGAAAAATACAGGTTTTATAGTAGTTGATTTACAAGAAAAAACTTTAAATGAATTGTATACATTAAAAATGGAAAATTCTGCTGAAAAAATAAAACAAAATGCAGAAAATAAAGCAAGAATAGAACTAGTGGAATATTTAAATAATAAATACTTTCAAGGTGTTATGGGACCTACCTGGTATTCAGATATTGATAATTGGATTGATAAATATGGATTTGATGACCAAGTAATGATAAATTTATTTGATTATTGTTTCAATAAGGCTGCACTACATAGAAATTATGTACAAGCAGTTGCAGAAGCATGGGGGCTAAACAAAATTAAAAATTTAGATGATTTAGAAAATTACTATATGAAACAAGAAAAATTGATGAAAATAAAAAAGGAAATTGCAAAAAAATTAGGAAAAAGAAGTGGTCTTACTCAATATGAAGAAGCTTATATAGAAACATGGGTAAATGAATATAAATATGAACTACCAATAATTGAAATTGCATTAAAAAGGACTACATTACATGCAAATGCGAGTTTTGAATATATAAATAATATAATTAAAGATTGGCATGAGAGAAATTTAAAAACAGTAGCACAAGTTAATGAATTTTTGGAACAAAGAAAAAAACAAGCAAAAGAAAAGCAACAATTAAAACAACAAGTAAAAAAGGAATCTTTTGAGCAAAGAGCATACAGTAATTTAAGTTTTTTATATGCAAATAAAAATATTGAAGGAGCAAAACATGAAGGATAGCGAGCTATTAACTTTAAATATGGAATATACAGAAAAGAGGCAAAAAAATCAAAGAGAATTGGAAAAGAGAAAAAAAGATTTATATTCTAAATTTCCAAGACTTGAAGAAATTGAAAATGAAATAAATATATTATCAATAAAAAAAGCTAGAAGTATTTTAATGCACAATTTAACAGATAGTCTTAATACTGAATTTGAAAATGAATTATTAAAATTAAAAAAAGAAAAAGAAAAAATATTAAAAAAAGAAAAAATAGACGAAGATTTTTTTAAAATAAAATATGAATGTGAAAAATGCAAAGATACAGGATATATTAAATATAATAATAAAAAAACAGAAATGTGTACATGTTTAAAACAGAAAATTTTTAATATATTATATAATAAATCTAATTTAAATAATTTAAAAACAGAGAACTTTCAAAATTTTGATGATAAAAAATTTTCAAATGAGGTAAATATAGAAAAGTATAAAATAAATTGTTCTCCAAGAGAAAATATAAATCAAATAAAAAAAGCAAGTATAAATTTTGTGGAAAATTTTGAAAAAACAAATACAAAGAATTTATTTTTTACTGGAAATACAGGACTTGGAAAAACATATATGACAAATTGTATTGCAAATGAATTATTAAAAAAAGGGAAAACAGTACTTTATCAGACTGCTCCGGTATTATTAGAAAATGTAATTGACAGTAAATTTAACAAATATAAAAGTGATAAAATAAATGATTTTTATAACCAAGTGTTAGAAACAGATTTACTAATTATAGATGATTTAGGAACAGAATGTATTAATAGTATGAAGCTAAGTGAATTATTTACAATATTAAATACAAGAAGTTTAAATTTAAATAACAAAATGACAAGAACTATTATATCAACGAATTTAAGCATAGAAAAAATATTTAGCATTTATGAAGAACGTATTGGTTCAAGAATAGCAGGATTCTATGATATTTATTACTTTTTTGGAGATGATTTAAGATTAAATAAAAATTAAAATAATAAAAAATACACTTCATTTAATATAAAGAACTAGTTATATTATAATGAAGTGTATTTTTTTATAATAAATCAATGGATTTCTTCACCAATTAAATTTTTTATATTGTCTAATTCTGTTTTGAAAGTATTATATACACTCGCTCCGTATGTGGTGTCATTTTCCATTTCATAATTTGAAATAGCTTTTTCAAGATCAATAATTTTAAATTTTTGAGAAGATTTAGCTTTATCTTTATATGTATAAATAGGAGTATAAGTTACTGAATTTATACTTATTTTTCCTTCAGAATTTTTTGTTATATTTAAATTTAAAATTACAGAGTTTCTTGTATAGGTTTTATTTTGATCAGCTAAGAAATTACCTAAGGAATATATAACAAAACCATCTTTTGTAGAGCCATCATCAAGTGTAATTTCACGTTTTTCCATATTTTGTAGTACATGTGGGTGATTTCCTATTATTATATCAGCTCCGTTTTTAAATAGAAAATCAGCTAGTTCTTCCTGATTAGAATTAGAAGATGTTTGATATTCATTTCCCCAATGCATACTTATACAAATAAGGTCAGGATTTTGTTCTTCTGCTAAAGAAAGTTGTTTTAAAATTAATTCTTTGTCAATTAAATTTACAGAATAAGATTTATTAGATGGAACAGGAATTCCATTAGTTCCGTATGTAAAACTTAAAAAAGCTATATTAATTCCATTCACATTTTTTATAAGTATTTTATTTTGTTCTTCTTCTGATTTATATGTTCCAGTATGAGAAATATCGGCATCATCTAAATAATTTATTGTACTTTCTATTCCACTATATCCAGAATCATAACAGTGGTTATTAGCAGTAGAAACAACATCAAAACCAACGTCTTTTAAGTTATAAGCTAGGGATTCTGGAGTATTAAAAGTAGGATAGCTACTATACCCTTTACTACTTCCAGCTAAAGTAGTTTCAAGATTCCCAATAGTAATATCTGGTGTTTGTAAATAAGATTTTACATCTTCAAAAATATGGGAAAAATCATAATTTCCTGAAGAAGAGTGTGCATCATTATAAATAGTATTATGGCACATAATATCTCCAGTAAAAGCCATATTTATTGTAGAACTTTTTTGAACTTCATCTGAAATTGTACTAGACATCATATTTTCATCAGAAAAAGTATTTTCTGTTAAAGCAAAATTGGGTTTATCAATAGATTTTTTATATTTTATTGCTGAATAAATAAATATTATGAATATGACAATAATTGATATAGTTAATAATTTTGAAATTATATTTAATTTATTAGAGTGATGATAATTCTCTTTTTTTAATTGTTTCATAGAATACCCCTTTATTTTTATTTTAGAATATCATAAAATAAAATTTTTATCAACATAAAAATCACATAATTGGGATTTTTTTGTATAAAAATTCAAAAATTGAATATATTAAAAGTAAATATAGCTAAAAAGGAGGATATCTATGAAAGTGATAGACAAAATTGCATTAGTTTTAATAATAATAGGAGCAATTAATTGGGGATTAATCGGGTTTTTTAGATTTGATTTAGTTGCAACATTATTTGGAGAGATGAGTATGGTTTCTAGAATAATATATGCGTTAGTTGGAATTTCCGGATTATGGGGAATAAAATTATTATTTGATGATTAAAAAATAGAAAATAGAAAAAATATACTGTTTTAGCATAAAATATCTTATTAAATAATTAATTAGGATATAATTAGGTTAAAACAGTATATTTGCATATAAAGCAACTAGCTATTGATTTTTACATGTTTTTATAGTAAAATATACAAAGCCTAGAAAAGAGAGGAGAAAATAAATATGTTATCAGCAAACGGAGTTACAGTTAGATTCGGAAAGAGAGTTTTATTTGAAGATGTAAATATCAAATTTAGTAAGGGTGAATGCTACGGAATTATAGGAGCAAATGGTGCTGGAAAATCAACTTTTTTAAAAGTCCTATCTGGAGAAATAGAGCCAAGTAAAGGAGATGTAACAAAAGATAAAGGAGAAAGGATATCTATTTTAAAACAAGACCACTTTGCTTTTGAAGAATTTACAGTAATAGATACTGTAATTATGGGAAATAAAGAATTATATGACATAATGAAAGAAAAAGAAGAAATATATGCTAAGCCAGATTTTTCAGAAGAAGACGGTATGAAAGCAGCCAAATTAGAAGAAAGATTTGCAGAATTAGATGGATGGAATGCAGAATCAGATGCTGCTATTCTTTTAAATGATTTAGGGATAATACCAGAAAATCATTATAAACTAATGAAAGATATAGAAGCAAGGGAAAAAGTTAAAGTACTTCTTGCGCAAAGCTTATTTGGAAATCCAGACATACTTTTATTAGATGAACCAACAAATGACTTAGACTTAAAAAGTATTAATTGGTTACAAGAATTTTTGATAAATTTTGAAAATACTGTTATAGTAGTTTCACATGACAGATATTTCTTAAATAAAGTTTGTACATATATAGCAGATGTTGATTTTGGTAAAATAACAATTTATCCAGGAAACTATGATTTTTGGTATGAATCAAGTCAACTTGCATTAAAACAAGCCAGAGAACAAAATAAGAAAAAAGAAGAAAAAATAAAAGAATTACAAGAATTTATTGCAAGGTTTAGTGCAAATGCATCAAAATCAAAACAAGCAACTTCAAGAAAGAAAACACTTGAAAAAATAAAATTAGAAGAAATAAGACCATCTAACAGAAAATATCCATATGTGGATTTTAAACCAGATAGAGAACCAGGAAATGATATATTACAAGTAAAAAATATTTCTAAGACAGTAAATGGAGAAAAAATATTGGATAATATATCTTTTACTGTAAAGGGAAAAGATAAAATAGCATTTTTAGCAGATAATGAATTAGCAAAAACAGTATTATTCCAGATAATAGAAGGAGAACTTGAACCAGACGAAGGTGAAATAATTTGGGGACAAACAATCACTCATACATATTTCCCTAAAGATAATAATTATTTATTTGAAACTGATGAAAATCTTACGGAATGGCTAAGAAAGTATTCAAAAGATCCAGACGAAACATATGTAAGAAGTTTTTTAGGTAGAATGTTATTTTCTGGAGAAGAGGCTTTAAAAAAGGTAAAAGTAATTTCAGGTGGAGAAAAGGTAAGATGTGTTCTTTCTAAAATGATGTTATCTGGGGCAAATTTCTTAATAATGGATGAACCAACAAACCATTTAGATATGGAAAGTATTACATCAGTAAATGAGGGAATGAAAAGATTTACTGGAAATATTTTATTTACTTCACATGACCATGAATTAACACAAACAGTTGCTAATAGAATAATCGATATTAAAAAAGATGGAAAAATTATAGACAGAGAAGTTACTTATAATGAGTATTTAGGAATTGAATAATATATTTTTTCCTCTGTCACTAAAAATATAAGATCAGAAAGGATAAAAAAATGGAAAAAATTATAAATATAATAGCACAAGAATTAAATGTGAAGAAAATACAAGTGGAAAATGCAGTAGCCCTAATTGATGAGGGGAATACGATTCCCTTTATAGCACGTTACAGAAAAGAAGCAACTGGAGGATTAAGTGATGAACAACTACGAATGCTAGGAGAAAGACTAAATTATTTAAGAAACCTAGAGCAAAGAAAAGAAGAAATTATTAAAGCTATCGATGAGCAAGGAAAATTAACAGATGAAATTATAAAAGCAACTGCAGTAGCGACTACTCTAGCAGAAGTAGAAGATATTTATAGACCATATAAGCAAAAAAAGAAAACAAGAGCGACAGTTGCTAAAGCAAAGGGATTAGAACCTTTAGCAAATATTATAATTGAGCAAAAAGAAACGAAAGATATTTATGAAATAGCAAAACAATATATTAATATTGATAATCTTTCAGAAGAAGATAAGAAAAATAAAGACAAGGTTGTAAACACTGCGGAAGAAGCAATTCAAGGAGCTTTAGATATAATTGCAGAAAATATTTCTGATAATGCAGATTTTAGAAAAAAAATAAAAAAGATCTGTTATAGAGAAGGATTTATTACTACAAAAGCATCCAAAGAAGATGAAAAATCAAATTATGAAATGTATTATGACTACACTGAAATGGTTTCTAAAATACCAAGTCATAGAATTTTAGCTATAAATAGAGGAGAAAAAGAAGAGTTTTTAAAAGTAAAAATTGATAAAAACGAAGAAAAAATTCTTGCAACTATTGAAAGGAACATAATTAAAGGAGAAACTCAATTTACAGAAATGTTAAAAACTACAATACTAGATAGTTTTAAAAGATTAATAGAACCTTCAATAGATAGAGAAATTAGATCAGACCTAACAGAAAAAGCTGAAGAGAAAGCTATAAAAGTGTTTGGGCAAAATGCGAAACAATTACTTTTAGGAGCTCCGCTAAAAGGGAAAACAGTAATGGGATTTGATCCCGCTTATAGAACAGGATGCAAAATAGCTGTTATTGATGAAACTGGAAAAGTTTTAGATGTTTCAACTGTATATCCAACTGCTCCACAAAATGACACTGAAAGTGCTAAAAAAGAACTTTTAAAATTAATAGAAAAAGATAATATAAATGTAATAGCGATTGGAAATGGTACGGCATCACGTGAATCAGAATCTTTTGTTGCTGATATGATAAAAGAAGCAGATCATGAAGTTAATTATGTTATTGTAAGTGAAGCAGGAGCGTCTGTATATTCAGCATCAAAACTTGCAACTGAAGAATATCCAGATATAAATGTCTCTATAAGAGGAGCAATATCTATTGCTAGGAGACTACAAGATCCATTAGCAGAGCTTGTAAAAATAGACCCAAAAGCTATAGGGGTTGGACAATATCAACATGATGTTAATCAAAAAAAATTAGCTGAAAGCTTAACAGGAGTTGTAGAAGATGCCGTAAATAAGGTAGGAGTTGACGTCAATACAGCAACACCATCACTTTTAAGTTATGTATCAGGAATCAATTCTACAATTGCTAAAAATATAGTAAAATATAGAGATGAAAATGGAAAATTAAAAACAAGAAAAGAATTATTAAAAGTTCCTAAATTAGGGAAAGTGGCATTTGAGCAATCTGCAGGTTTTTTAAGGATTGTAGATGGGACAAATCCTCTAGAAGTTACCGCTGTGCATCCAGAAAGTTACGAAAAAGCTGAAGAATTATTATCAAGTATTGGTTTTAAAAAAGAAGATTTAAAAGATAAAGAAAAAATTATAAATTTAAGAGAAAAGTTAAAAAAAGTAGATGTAGCAAAAACAGCAAAAGAATTAGATATCGGAGAAATGACATTAAATGATATAATAGAAGAAATTTCAAAACCAGGAAGAGACCCAAGAGAAGAAATGCCAAAACCTATTTTAAGACAAGATGTATTAAAATTTGAAGATTTAAAAGAAGGAATGGTGCTTCAAGGAACGGTTAGAAATGTAATAGATTTTGGAGCGTTTATAGATATCGGTGTAAAATATGATGGATTAGTACATATTTCAGAGATGAGTGATAAGTATATAAAAAATCCTGCGGAAATAGTATCTGTTGGGGATATTGTTAAAGTGAAAGTAATCAAAATAGATGAAGAGAGGCATAAAGTAGGATTAAGTATGAAAGTATAAAAAATAAACAGAGTTTTTTATTATAAAACTCTGTTTATTTTTAGTAAGTTTATTGATATTTTTGTTGTATTTCAGCAATTAAATGGTAGTCGTTTTGTAATATATTTAAAAATACTTCATCTATTTCAGGATCAAATTGAGTTCCTTTACATTTTTTAAATTCTTCTATTACAGTTTCCAAAGACATGGCATTTCTATAAACTCTTTTAGAAGTCATCGCATCAAAAGTATCAGCGATCGCAGTAATTCTTGCTAAGTAAGGGATATCCTCTCCTTTGAGCCCTTCTGGATAGCCAGTACCATCATATTTTTCATGATGATATTTAACAATTGGTAAAATATCCTGAAAAATAGAAGCACTTGAAAGTATATGAGCACCTATAGTGGTATGTTTTTTAATTTCTGCATATTCTTCTTCAGAAAGGTGACCATTTTTTTGTAAAATATTATCTGGAACACCTATTTTTCCAACGTCATGAAATAAACCACCAATATGTAAACGTCTCAAATCTTGTTCTGATAATCCTAATTTTTGACCGATTAAAACAGAAATTTGAGAAACCCTATCAGAATGACCTCTTGTGTAGGGATCTTTGGCTTCTACGGTATAGCGAATAGTCTCTATACTTTCTATATAAGATTGTTCTAATTGCTTATATGTGTTTTCTAATTTTTCATTTATAGACTTAATTTCATTCATTTGCTTAACAGATTTTATTCCAGACTCTATAAGCAAAAGTAGTTGGTCAAATTTATCACTTTTTTCACAATACCCTTGAATATCTAACCTTCTAATAGTATCAAGAGGTGGAGCTAAATCTTTGTGTCCTGTAAGTAATAAAATATATAAATCTTTATTAAATTTACGAATTTCTTCAACAACTTGATCACCATGGAGTGGTGTCATGATAAAATCAAGGAGCAACAAATCAAAGTGTTCAGTTTTTATTCTTTCAATAGCCTCCATAGGATCAGTTATACCAGTAAAAGAATAACCAGATCTTTTTAAGAAGATAGATAAAGAATCGATAATTCCTTGTTCGTCATCAACTGCTAATATTTTATAAGAAGCATTTGAGTTGTTTTCTATATTTTGAACATTTCCTATTCTCATAAGTTGTCCCCCTTTCAAACTGATTTTATTATAAATATAATATTCAGAAAAATCAATCTTTTTTTGCAAAAAAGTTAAATTTTTGGTGCTTTTATGTTATATATTGTATATTATTAATTAATAATTAAATTTTTCTGAAATTATTTGAGAATAGGTGGAAATAAAGACGGATTTAAAGTATAATATAAAATGATAAATTAAGATATAAATATTTTAATTTAAATAAAGACCAACTTTTTTTAATTTTTAACGTGTAATAAATATGAAACAGAAAAGAGGAAATAGTTTGGATGAAAATAAATTAATACGAGAATGTCAAAAAGGGAAAAAGGAATCTTTTAATGAATTGATAATAAAATATTATCAATTTGTATTAAAATTTCTTATAAAATTAACAGAAAATGAAGAAATATCACAAGATTTAGTCCAAGAAACTTTTTTAAAATTAATAAAAAATATAGAAAAATATGATGTAAAAGGGAAAGCAAGTTTTAGTACATATTTAATAAAAATTGCAAAAAATACATATATAGATTATTTAAGAAAAAATCAAAAGATTTCTTCAGATATAGATATTGAGACATTATCAGATTCTAGTTTTATAGAAGAAAAAATAATAGATAAAAATGAATTTGATATAGTTTTAAAAGAAATAGAAAAATTACCATTTGAACAAGCAGAAGCAATAAAATTAAAATATATGGAAGAATATTCATTAAAAGAAATTGCAGAAAAGATGGGAACAAAAGAAAAAACAGTAAAAAGTAGAATTCACGATGGAAAAGAAAAAATAAAAAAGAAATTAAAAAAGGGAGGCGGATTATATGGATAAGAATATAGAAATATTATTATATAATTTAGAACCAGAAATAAATAAAAAATGTTATGAAATTCAAGAAAATAAAAAAGAAAAAATTTTAAGAAAATTATTCATAATTACGAGTATATTATTATTAGTAATACCAAGTTTTTTAATTATTTTAAACATAAATATTTGGAGATTGATTATAGGGGTGTTATGTTTTATATCTGTTTCATTGATTATAATGTTACCAATAGCCTTGAAAGAAGATGAAAGGGGAATATATAATGAATAGTATAATAGAAAAAATAAATTTTAAAAAAATAATTATAATATATATAATTATTAGTATAATAATAGGAATTGGATTAATATTGTTTATTGGAAGTAAGTTCCAAAGCAAAATAGAATTTATATATAATTATCACGAAATTAGTAATGAATTTGAAAAAAATAATTATAATTTAGAAAATATAAAAAATAAAATAAATAAAATATCAGAAAATTCGAAAGATGTAGTAGATATTTTAATATTAAATAATGAAAATGAAATAATATATTCTAGTAAAAAATCAGAATTTGCAGAACAAAATAAATTTATTTTAAATAAAAAAAATAATACTTTAAATAATTATTTTATAAATCCAAATTATAATAATATAACATTCAAATTAAATAGCAAAGATGAATTAATAATAAATACAATATTATCAAATTTTGATTTAGAAGTAAAAAAAGAATATGAAGATGAAATTTTTTATGAGACAGATTTTAATAAACAAGAAATGTATTTATTGAGTTATTCATTAAATAATAATACAGGAGAAAAAATATATTTTATAAATCAAATAAATCCAGTTGTTAATGGAAAAGAATATATAAAAATAGGATTAGCAATAGCAATCTTCTTATTTATGATATATTGGGTATTATTAGCTTTATATGTATATCAAGATGCATTAAAATCAAAATTAAGTCCATATTTATGGGGAGGAATTACTTTAATTACCAATATAGCCGGATTAATTGTATATATAATTTATAAGAAAAATAATAAAATATGTTTTAAATGTGGAGCAGTACAAAACCAAAGAAATATATATTGTACTTATTGTGGTACGAAATTAGACAAAACTTGTAGTAAATGTGGAGCAACAATATTTGATAAAGATGAATATTGTTCAAAATGTGGTGAAAAAATAAAAGAGTAGTATAAAAAGGTCATCTAAAAAAAGATGACTTTTTATTTTAAATTATACCAACTTTTTTATTTTTTTATCGTGTAATAAATGTCACTATTTTTAAAGGAGGAATTTAATGGAAAAAATAAAAGGATTATCAAAAAAAGAAGTTGAGGAACAAATAAAAATAGGAAATATTAATAAAATGCCAAATGATAATTTGAAATCAACTTGGAGGATTATATTTGATAATGTTTTTACATTATTTAATTTTTATAATTTAATAATTGCTATAGCACTTATTTGTGTAAAAGCATATACAAATGTATTTTTCTTTTTTATAATTATGATAAATGTAATGATAGGAATTATTCAAGAAATACATGGTAGAAATTTAGTAAAAAAATTATCAATTTTAAATGAAGCAAAAACAACTGTAATTCGTAATGGAAAAGAAAAAAAGATTAATATAGATGAAATAGTTTTAGGTGATACAATAATATTAGCACAAGGCGATCAGATACCATCAGATTCATATATTATAAATGGAGAAGTAGAGGTAAATGAAGCATTACTTACGGGAGAATCAGATTTAATATTAAAAAATAAAAATAGTAAATTACTTTCAGGAAGTTATATTGTAAGCGGAAAATGTTATGCAATAGTAGAAAAAGTAGGAGAAAATAATTTTGCAAATAAAATTATAAATTCAGCAAAAAAACAAAAGCCAAATAATTCGGAATTAATAAATTCAATGAAAAAAGTTACAAAATTCACAAGTTTTGCTATAATACCAATTGGAATAATATTATTTATACAAGCATATATCACAAGACAAGTTGACTTAACACAATCAGTTATAGCAACATCAGCAGCATTACTTGGTATGCTACCAAAAGGATTAGTATTGTTAATTACTATTTCACTCGAATCAGGGGTTATAAAGTTAGCTAAAAAACAAGTTTTAGTACAAGATTCATATAGTATAGAATCATTAGCACATATTGATACAATTTGTTTGGATAAAACAGGAACAATAACAACAGGAAAAATGAAGGTTGCGGACGTAACTTTATATAAAGAAAATATACTTCCAGTAGATTTTAATAAAATAATGACAGCATTTGTAAATGGAATGGGAGATAATAATGCCACTTTTAAAGCATTACAAAAACATTTTAAAGGTAATACAGAATATGAAAAAATAGATAATATATCCTTCTCATCAGAAAGAAAATGGAGTTCAATATCATTTAAAGATATAGGTTCAGTAGTAGTCGGAGCTCCAGAGAGATTATTTGAAAAAAGTAGTGAAACAATGCCTCAAAAAATAATAGAATTACAAAAACATGGAAAAAGAGTACTAGCAGTAGCATATACAAAACAAATAATAGATAAACCAGAATTACCAAACTTAGAAATAATAGCATCTATCATATTAGAAGATCCATTAAGAAAAAATGCAAAAGAAATGTTAGGGTATTTCAAGGAGCAATGTATAGATGTAAAAATAATTTCAGGAGATAATGCTTTAACAGTATCAAATATATCAAAAGAAGCGGGATTGGAAAATTATAGTTCATATATAGATTTATCAACAATAGAAAAAGATGAAGATATAAAAAATGTAGTTGATAAATATAGTATTTTTGCAAGAGTATTACCACACCAAAAGAGTATTATAATAAAGGCTTTACAAGAAAAAAATCACAAAGTAGCTATGACAGGTGATGGAGTAAATGATGTAATTGCTTTAAGAGAATCTGATTGTAGTATAACACTTCCAGATGCCACAGAAAGTGCCAAACAAGTTTCCAAGATAGTATTGCTTAATTCTGATTTTAGTGTTTTAAAAGATGTATTAATGGAAGGAAGAAGAGTTGTTAATAATATAACAAATGTAGCAAGAATATTTTTTATAAAAACAATATATTCTGTATTATTATCAATTTTCTGTATATTAACAAATATGCAATTTCCTTTTATACCAATTCAAATCACACTTATAGATTTAATAATTGAAGCATATACATCATTCTTTATATCATTTGAAAAAAATGAAAGACCAATAAAAGGAACATTTTTAAAAACGGCTTTAAGCAATGCATTGCCATTTGCTTTAGTAATTATGTTGAATATAGTCTTCTTAACACTTGCTGGTAATATAATTGGAATACCTAAAGATTCTTTATCAACAATTATGTATTTATTAATAGGATTTGTAAGTATATTAGCAGTACAAGAGACATGTATGCCATTTGATAAAAAGCATTTATTTTTATTTAGCACTACTGCTATCGGATTTTTTGTAGCTGTTATATTATTTAAAGATTTATTGCATTTAGCAACTTTAACAAAAGAAAATATTATTTTAACTGTATTACTTATGTGTATTAGCTATATATTAATTTTTATAAAAAGAAAATATAAATTTTTCGGTTTATTAAATAAAACAGTATCATCTGAAGAATATTCTATACATTAAAAATAAAAACAAAAATAATAAATTTAAAACAAATATTTATTATTTTTGTTTTTTTAATTTGCAAAAGTAAAATATATATGATATATAAATAATATATATTTTATTGAAATAAATATAAACAAGGAGAAGTAAATGATAATAGAAAATTTTAATTTTCAGGATTTTTTTAATACTAAAAATATTACACACAATCAAAAAATTAAAGAATACGGAATAGGAGCAACAAGTGTAATTACACAAAAACAGGCTATTACGAGAATCAATGATCCTGATTTAGAATATAGAATACCTGGCTTAGGTCATCATAATATAACAGAACAAAATATAGCTAAAAAAATATTGATAGATGAAGAACAAATCAATATAGATCAAAAATTTTCTATAAAAGATTTTCATGCATGGGTTGTTAAAAAAATTGCCAATGAACAAAATAATGAAAAAAGAAAAAAGCAATCTAAAAAAATAAGAGAATTTTTACATAATATAGTAAGAATATATTATGTATCTGGTATTAAGTTTGAATCAGTTATGATAAGATTACCAATTTTTTTTCAAAATGATTATAACAATCGAGGAGAGTATTATTTAAAAATTTCAAAAGAAATGTATGAGGGAATAAAAGTGATATTAAACCAATTGGAAAAAATTCAAATCCCATGTGAGTTAATAAATATAGATGGACAGGAATTTTTTGAAAGCTATACACAAATTGACGAATATTTAAATACATTAATAGATTTAAATTTTATATTTCCTTTTAAAGAAAATATAATAGTAAATCAACAAATAGAGCAAAAAAAAGATGAAGAAATAAGATAATTTAAAAATTAATTGGTTTTACATTAATATTTCTATATCTTCTACAATCAAGTTTTCCTTTAAAATATGTGGATAATTTTTCACCTTTTATTAAATTTTCTTTTTGCTGTTTAGTTAGATTTTTTATTTGATATTCCAATTTACAGGCAAGTGATTTTTCTTTACTTCGCCAAGCCGTTTCTAACTTTATAGCATTATGTGATTTAGTATATTTTGCTCCATTTTTACTTTTAGATAAATGTTCTTTAATACGTTTTTCTAAATTACTCGTCATACCAGTATAAATTGAATTATCTGAGCATCTTAACATATATGTGTAATACATTCTTTGTTTCTCCCATAAGTATATAATTTTATTTTGGATATATTTTATTTTTTAAAATTATAATTGTCAATAAAATATATAAAATATTTTTAAAGGAGGAATTAAAATGGGATATTTAGGAGAAGAAATAAAAAAATTAGGTTTTGGATTAATGAGATTACCACAAAAAGATGGAAAAATTGATATAGAAGAGACAAAGATAATGGTAGACAAATTTTTAGAAGCAGGTTTTACATATTTTGATACAGCTTGGGCATATGAAGGATCAGAAGATGCAATAAGACAAGCTTTAGTAGAAAGATACCCAAGAGATAAATTTATACTTGCAACAAAAAATGCTGCATGGATAAATTGTAAAACAAGAGAAGAAGCAATAGCGCAATTTGAAACATCATTAAAACAAACAGGAGCAAGATATTTTGATTTTTATTTATTACATAATTTAGGAGAAGGAAGAACAAAATCATTTGATGACTTTAATATGTGGGATTGGATATTGGATATGAAAAAACAAGGGAAAATTAAACATGCTGGTTTTTCATTCCATTCAACACCAGAAGAATTAGACGAAATACTAACCAAACATCCTGAAATGGAATTTGTACAACTTCAAATAAATTATGCAGATTGGGAAAATCCAGCTATAAAATCAAAAGAATGTTATGAGGTAGCAAGAAAACATGGAAAACCAGTAATTATTATGGAACCAGTAAAAGGAGGTATGCTTGCAAATCCACCAGAGCAAGTACAAGAAGTTCTAAAACAAGCAAATCCAAATGCTTCTTTTGCATCATGGGCTATTAAGTTTGCAGCAAATTTAGATGGGGTAATTACAGTATTATCAGGTATGAGTAATATTCAACAAATGGAAGATAATATATCTTTTATGAAAAATTTTGCTAAATTGTCAGATGAAGAAAAACAAACAATTCAAAAGGCACAAGAAGTATTAAAAACAATTCCTTTAATTCCTTGTACTACTTGTAATTATTGTGCTAAAGTATGTCCAATGAATATAGGAATATCAGGGACTTTTACAGCAATGAATATACTAACTTTATATAAAGATAAAGCAGGTGCAAAACATCAAGAAAATTGGCTTGTAAACGGACATGGTTTAAAAAGTGCTAAAGAATGTATTAAATGTGGAAAATGTGAACAAGCTTGTCCTCAACATATAAAAATAAGAGATGAATTAGAAAGAGCAATTAAAGATCTAGAATTAGATAATAATAAAATATAAAAATTATAAAAAGCCATTTGATGTAATGGCTTTTTTGTAATACCTGCGGCTATACAGTTTTTGAGTTTTGCTGTTTTAGCCATTCATAATATTTTATTAAATATTCCCAACAACCTTCTTTATCTGTTATACCATTATAATTATCTTTAATTTTTTCTATAATTTCATTTTCATTTATCCATTTGACTTCTGAAACTTCTTCTTTTTGTAATGTTAATTTAGTTACATCTATTTCTTTATTTGCTATATAATATTCATTGAAATGATTATTTATAATATCACCTTTAATGTTTGTTGATGTTGTAGAACCAATAAAAGTTATATCATTCTTATTTAATTCAATTCCTAGCTCTTCTTTACATTCTCTTATGGCTGCTTGGAATCCAAATTCTCCGGTTAGAACATGTCCGCCAGATGTTATATCCCACATATTAGGCCACATTTTTTTATTTGGACTCCTTTTTTGTAATAATACTTGATTTTTTGAATTGATTATAAATACAACAACTGCTTTATGCCATAATCCTTCTCTATGGCATTTTTCTCTGGTTTCAATTTTCCCTGTGTATTCGCCTTTTTCATTTAATACATCAAAATATTCTTCCATACAATCTCTCCTATCACTTTTATTTTAAATTATATTATCATAAATTGATGAATAATTGAAGGAAAATAATCAAATTCCCTGATTATTTACCAACTTCTCTTGAAATAATTTGGAAATCTCGCTATAATTAATTTGCAAATAAAACGATGTATTACTATATACAAAATGTGATAAAGATCATGAGAAGATGAAAAATTTTTGAAAAAATAGAGGAAGCATATTTATAATTGCAACTAGTAGAAGTTATTTTGATTTTTATAATAAAGTTGAAATGTATTCCAAATTATGTAATTATATTTATACATAATGTTGAAAGATTGTTGTTTCCAGCTTTTATAAAATCATTTTAACCTTATGAATAGAGTTAGAAATGAGGAGGACACTTATTATGACAAACAAAGAAATAAAAAAACGGAGGAATTCATTAAAAAAAGAAATCGATAACTCGGAAACATGGATCTTGCTAGCTTTATCAGGAGAAAAACTACAATGTGATAAATATCCTGAGGCAACTCAAACACGGGAAGCTATTATTTCACGTTTGAAAGAAATAAGAGCCAACATACAAAAGAAAACGGAAATGTATGTTGAAGCGATTGATGATGCTATAAACAGAATTTCATAAGAAAATATCTAAAAGCTGGAGTAAAGAGATACATTTTTTGTATCTCTCTTACTATAAAAGGAGTTTTATAAATTACAACATTAATAGAGGATAAATGCTATTACATTCAAATTTTAACTGGATGTGATTTTGAATGCAGTTGAATGAAATTTATTGAAAAATTTTTAAAATATTTGTATAAAAACTTTCAAAAAAAATATAAGAGGTGGCAAATTTATGAAAATTAGATGCTTAAAATGTAATGATATAATTGAATCTTTAAGTGTTCACGATTATAAAAAATGTAAATGTGGAGCATGTTCAATTGATGGAGGAAATGAATATACAAGAATTGGTGGAGATTTCAAATATATTCATTGGGTATATGATGATGGACACGAAGAAGAAATAGATTTTAAAAAATAATGCAGATAAAAATCAACTGCATTATTTTTATTTATAAGTATTAAGTTACTAGTCAATTACTGGTCAAACAATAATAATTTTTTACATTATTTTTTTTAGATAAATTTCTTTTTTGGGTCATGGTTGCTAGTTTCAATCCACTCTATTATTTCTAAATTTTCTAAATTTCTTAAATAACTAAGAACAGTATTTCTAGACCTGCCTGTATATTTTGTTAATTCTGTTGTACTTGCTTCACTTCTATCATTAATAAATCTTAAAATATCTTTTTCAACCTCAATTTATGTTTAAATTTTATCATATCCATTTTGGAAAGTTAATAATTGCTGATAATTAAATATTTTTTACCAAAAAATTTAAAAAAAGATAATGACAATGTATACATTTTGAATTATTGCTATCAGCAATATGGTTTCTAACTCACAAGTAAATAATAGACCTAAAAGAAAAATTAGAAGATATAGAACTTTATCAAAACAAGCTATGAAAGAATATGCAATGAATAAAGCTAATTCTAGTGGTTTTGATTGGTTTGAAGATGAGGAAGAAATGTAAATAAAATCAATCGCTTTTAAGAATGATATCTTGAAAACCTTGAATACTAGCTAAAAATATGGTATATTATTAATACAAATTTAGCTAATAAGCTAATTAATTTTATAATCTCCTTATGGAGTTGACATAGATAAAGCTTATACAACGAATAAATTTATTAAGGAGGAAAACTAAGAATGAAACGGGAAAAAATTTATTGTTTACTAAGTGCATTTGTCATATCAATATTTTTTACGATTTTAACTTTAAAGTTTACTTCAATAGGTGTTGATGCTATGTTGTTTATATATTTCGTATATTGGACCTCGACATCTTATGTATTTGTTTCAATTTTATTAGCAGTTATAAAGAATAAAGAATCAAAAGCCAATAAATATGGATTATTGGCAACAATAGATGCTTTGATGGCTATAGCAAGTTTTGTTTTTGCACTATTTGGAATAATACCGTCAATTAAAAATATTGCATACGTAATTTTTATATGCACATTTATAATGCTACCATTTTTTTGTGGTCTTTGGAATAAATACGAAAAAAGTGAAAAGTAAAAGGTTAAATTAGAGTAAGTTTAAAGATAGTAGACAAGTATAAGTAAATAGTATAACAATTTTATGTACAGGTTTCTAATGTATATGGGAATTGTAGTGTTATACATTACAGTAGTTTATATTGTGCCAACAGAGTTGCAACTAAGAAAAAAGTTGTTGTTGAGTAAATTTT
This sequence comes from uncultured Clostridia bacterium, assembly GCA_944386695.1. Taxonomy (GTDB): domain Bacteria; phylum Bacillota; class Clostridia; order TANB77; family CAG-508; genus CAG-269. The sequence continues at coordinate 24,263 of CALXCB010000013.1, forward strand.
GTATCGATAGAGTATGAGAACATCATATTCTATCGATATATTAATTTGAATGTGATTATAATGCAACTAATTTCTATATTGTTCAAAAGTTAAACCTAATTTTGAATAAGAACAGCTCCATTTTATCTCACAAGATTCTTTTAGTCCATACTTTATTTTTATAGCTTTAAATTTGCTTTCTATTTCTAATATCTTATCAGCATCTATCATAAATCCACCTAATGTAAAAAATCTACTACTATTATTTGTCAAACACATTAAACTAATATATGGCTGAAAGTGGCTATTTTGAAGCAAAAAAAAGAAATTACCCTTTTTCGAGTAATTTCTATAAACAATGGTCGAGGTGAAAATATTACTAAAAATGCTACATTCCTCTAATTATCAATATTTATCCTATTCATTTTTGAATTGCGGAGCAAATTTGCGGAATAATAAGTAATTTATAAGCCTTAAAATTCTAATAAATTCTCCGCAATGTTGTCTTTTGTTTTAAGCTTTTAAATAATATTCGTTAAACAAATTGTGTTCTTTCATATAATTAACAAAGTTTTCATTCTCTGAATCAATGAAATGGCGGTCAACATCAATATAATATTTATTTGTTATCTGAATGTCTGCATGACCTAGTATCTTTTGTAAAACAATTGGTGGCATTTTAGCTTCAGCACATCTTGTTGCAAAAGTACCACGAAGCATATGAGTATGAACTTGAGTTTTGGTTTTTCCATCCACATCAACATACAAATAAATGTCTAATTTAAATGCAATTCTCTTTATAGCAGAGTTTATTGTACCTTCTGCATAAAATCCTCCTGTAGTGTTTTCTGGATTGTAGAATAGTAAATTAAACTTATTCTTTTTTACATGAGCTAAACATTCATTAAGATATTTTAAAGCAATATCGCTTAAATGAATAGTTCTTCTGCCTGTTGGAGTTTTAGTATCTAGACCAATACAGTCCTTCCCATTTTCATCTTTGGTAATTGTTTTAGAAATAGTAATTGTTTTATTTTGTAAATCAATATCTTTCTTATAATCCAAAGATAAAGCTTCTCCAATTCTCATACCAGTTGTAAGTAATAGTAAAAATAAATATTTGTGTTTACAATTATAGATAGGTGTAGTTTCAAGATAATCTATTAATTGTTTTTCTTTATCTAGTGTAAGTGCAATAACATTTTGTACAATTTTAGTTACCTTTGTTTTAGGCTTTTCAATAGCATTATAGCCACTCATAAAATTATCTTTAATCATATTTTGGCTATAAGCATAATCAAAAGCCCTTTTAATAATTCTAAACCTTTCTTTAATCGTAGTTGGAGAGTATTCAGCAAGCTTGTTTAAATAGTCAATAATTTCAATTCTACTAACTTTATTAATAGGCTTTTTTGTAAAAGGTTCCTTTTCAATCATTTTCAAGTTTGTGTTGTTCTTGCTATGAGTATTGCTATTAATTTTATGAAGCTTATAATCTTCCATATAAAGTGGTTTAGCAATATCGATAATAGATAAATTAGTTTTATTAATTATTCTAGGACCACCATTTTTATCAATACTAAGCTTTGCTTCCAATGCTAAACTTAAAGCTTCTTCTTCAGTATCTGCAACAAATGTCTTTTTTAATTCTTTTCCCGTTATTGTATCTCTACCTAAAAATACAGTAGCTTTACTGGTTTGAGAAAAATAAAACAAATTACATCCGCTATTCTTACAAATATGCATTCTTTCTAAACTATTTGCTAATTGATAAGGTTTGCTTTTACATATATTGCATTTTTCACATACACTTTTATCAATATTCTTTTTAGGTCGAATTGAAGGGTATGTACCATAAGTTATTCCATTAATTTTACTCATTTTAAAAATCCTTTCTATGATAAAATTAAAGGAAAACTATTGCTATATTAAGATTTTATGTTATAATTATAATAGATTAAGAAACATATAGCAAGGATCTTCCTTGTAATTTTATTCAAATATAAAAAGTTTCTTTTGAAGGTTTAAATGCTCCATATTTAAATCTTCTTTTTTATTAAATTGTTTGTACATTTTTAAAATACTCCTTAAAAGATTCTTCCATAACAAGCCAAGACTTGCCAATTTTCTTTGCTGGAAAATCTTTTTTATGAAATAACTCTAAACAAGTTTGATTACCTATCTTTAGTGCTTGTCTAATATCTTTTGTTTCTAAAAATACAATCCCATTAAGTGTTTTCATAAATAGGACTCCTTTCGTTTAGTATAGTAATTAATACCTAAAAGATAGATATTTTATCGTTCATTGGAATTTCACCACTCCGCTAATTGCCGAGTTACCCTCATTGCGTGCGACGGCTCATCAGTCGATTACTCTGATTTCAACGCTCAAGCTGTGACTAGGTAAAAGTTTCATTAAATGTAGTAAAATATTATATGATGTTCCATAAATCTAGAACATATTTGTAAATGTTCAAAAGATTTCTGTAATCCTCTTGACTATCGTGAGTAAAAAGTTTATAATAAATGTGAGAAAAACAAGTATATCTTTTAGGTTACTCACATTATATATCGATATTTGTTAAATGTCAACAAATTCTCAAATATATTTTTATTTTTCTCACAGAATGGGAAGTGATAATTATGAAATTATTTAATATGGCTGTTCCTAAAGATAGTATTTCAATGATTTTTAACTCAGCTAGAGATGTAGAAAATTATAATACGACAATATTTTTGCATAAATCAAAAATTGAATTAGCAGAACAGAACAATGAATTTTCAAAACACATAGTATTGGATTTAGATAAAAAAAATAAGGATGAAAAAATAATAAAATTTATGTGCAATCAAAAATATGGAACATTTTTACTAGATTTTTTAAATGTAGACTTTTCAACTGCTGAAAATGCATATAATACATTTTTTGTATATTATGGAATTGAAGGAATTGGAAGCTTGGATGATATAAAAAGAAAGTATCCAGTTGAGTATTCTACAAGATATATATCAGCTAAGAAATTCTTAGATTATTATTCTATAGTTTATGAACTGGTTAGCATTGATTATATAAAATATCAAAATAATTTAAGAAGAACTGTAGATTTTATTTTTAATTTACATGAGCATAAAGGCACAAAAAATATTGATAAATATTCAAAATTTATGGCGTACTCTTCGGCTATTAATCTGATTGAGCAGTTTTCCTCAAGTATAAGATTAGGAATAGTTAGAAATTTAGATAAAGAATTGCCTAATGAAATGAGTGTTAAACAATTAGAAAAACTTGCTTTAGATATTGCAAATAAGAAAAGTCTCAATAGCATAGCATATGTTTATGAAAGTACATCTTTCTTTGCTCTTACATATATTGCATTAAATGATTTAATACAAAATACTAAAAGAAATATAAGTGTATGTCAAAATTGTGGGAGATATTATCTTCAATATTCTGGAAAAGAAATATATTGTGAACTTCCAAATCAAGATGGAAGTCCTACTTGCAAATCTTATGCCTCTAGAAAAGCTTATGATATAAAAATAGTTGAAGACACTGCAGAACTTGCATATAAAAGAGAATATCAAAGAAGAATGACAAAAGTATATCGTGCAAGTGAAGTGGTGAAACCTATGATGAGAATGGAATTTAACTCATGGAAAGATAAAGCAAGAAAGCAATTAAAATTATATAGAGAAAATAAAATTACATCGGAAGAATTGTGTAATTGGCTAGATAAAAATAAATAAAAAATTAACCTAATTGCCACCACAACTATTGACTTATGGTGGTAATTAGGTTAAAATGTTTATGGAGGGAAAAATATGTTATATAATCATAATGAATTAAAAGATAAATATAAAAGTACATATCAAATACGAAAAGCATTAAAAAATAAAGAGATTTTTAAAATAGAAAAAGGAATATATTCAAATGTTTCAAATGTTCACTATTTAGAAGTTATAATGAAAAAATATTCTTATGCTATTTTTACCTCATATTCAGCTTATTATTATCATAATTTAACAGATGTTATTCCTAATAAAATGTATTTAGCAACAAATAGAAATGCTACTACTATACATTCTGATAAAATACAACAAATCCGTATGAAAGATGAATTATATAATTTAGGAAAAACTCAAATTGGGTATGAAGGAATAACAATAAATATCTATGATAAAGAAAGAATGCTAATTGATTTAGCAAGAAATAAAAATCAAATAGGATATGATTTATACAAAGAAATAATATCTAATTATAGAAAACAAGTAAACACATTAGATACACAAAAGATAGAAGAATATTTACAATACTTTGTAAATGGAGATAAAATTTTTGAAATAATTCAAGATGAGGTGTTTTAATGAATATATACGAAGCAGTTAATAAATACGTACAATCAGGTTATTCAGAAGATGATGCTATTCCCAAAGTTGCACAAGATATTATTTTGCTTAAAATTGGAAATAGCAAATACAGTAAAAATATAACTGTAAAAGGTGGAGTTGTAATGCATAATATCTCAAAAGATATGCGTCGTGCAACTCGTGATATGGACATAGATTTTATAAAATATTCTTTAGAAGATAAATCTATTCGTGAATTTATAAAGGAATTAAATAATACAGATGATGGCATAAAAATTAAAATAACAGGAAAAATTGAGCCACTACATCATCAAGATTATGACGGAAAAAGAGTTTATATACAATTGACTGATAAAAATAAATATTCTATAAGCTCAAAATTAGATATTGGAGTACATAAACATTTTAATATAGAACAAGATGAATATTTTTTTGATTTTAGCATTATAGATAAGAGTGTTAGTTTACTTATAAACTCTAAAGAACAAATTATTGCTGAAAAACTTAAATCATTATTGAAATTTGGTATAACTTCGACTAGATTTAAAGATATATTTGATTTTTATTATTTAATAAATAATGAAAATCTAGATAAGGACAAGCTAATAAAGTACATAGATATATTAATTTTCAAAGATGAAAACATGAGAGAACATACAATAGAAGATATTAGTAAAAGATTATCAAGTATTTTAAATAATAGTAGATTTCAGTCAAGAATTAACACAGCAAATAATAATTGGTTAGAAGTGCCGATAGATGATGTTATTGTTTGTATATTAAATTATTTTGAAGGTCTAGTCGTAATAGCTTTATAAAACCAAATAAAAGGATGATGAAATATGATATTTGGAAAAAGAAGAATGTTGTTGGCTAGAATAGATTTATACAAGACATACATAGACTACCAGGTGAAATTAAAAATAATACTATAATATTAATAGGCCAAATGGGAACTGGTAAAAGTACAGTTGCAAAATTACTATCATCTAATGGAAATAGAATTTCATTAGATGACAGAAAATTTCTTGAAGTAATATACGCTCGTAGAAAACGATTTAGTAATTTTAAGAATTTTGAATTTGGACTTACTGGAACTGTTTTGAGTACATTAAAAAGGCCAAGTGTTATAGATTTTGGAGCTGGTCATCCAATATATGAAGATAATAGATAAAGTAAATAAATGAAAGGGATATGAAATGGAAAAGATTAAATATATTAGATTAAATCAGAATAATATTGACATTGTACCAAGCAAAATAATAATAGATGATGAAAATCTTTCAAAACAGGATATAGAAAAATTTGTTATTGATGATGACAATTATTGTTTTGTTGGAATGTTAGAAGATAGAATAGTTGCATTTTTATATGGTTATGGAATGTTAAGACCAGATGGAAAATCAATGTTTTATATACACGCAGTAGATGTACTCCCAGATTATCAAAATAATGGAATTGGTACAAAACTAATGGAATATGTTATGAATTATTTAAAAGATGAAGGAAAATATTATAAGTTTTTTGTATTAACAGAAAATGATAATATTAGAGCTTGTAAAGTATATCAAAAATTTGCTAATAAAGAGGAACAGGTTTTATTTAGTAATTCTTTATAGATAGAAGGTGTAATATTGAAAAATAAAAATATAGAAAAATTAGTAATAAAAACTAATACTGGAACTTGTATAAAAGAAATAAATAAAGTTAGTGGTGGCTTATCTCATAGAATGTACAAAGTTTCAACAGATAAAGGAATATATGCCATAAAAGAACTGAATAGCGGTGTGATGAAAAGAACAGAAGCATTTTCAAATTTTATATTTTCAGAAAAAGTTGCTGAAATTGCAAAACATAATAAAATTACAGCAATTGGGGCTATGAAAGTAAACAATGACATTATAACAAAAATAGATGATAGCTATTATATGATATTTGAATGGCTAGATGGTAGAATACTAAATGCCGATGAAATTACAGAAAAACATTGTGAAATTATTGGCGAGATTTTAGCAAAGATTCATAATATAGACTTTACAGAAATTGAAGATGAAAAAAGAAAAAATATAGATATAGAATATTTTGAATGGAATAAATATTGCAATTTAGCAGAAAAACATAATAAAGTATATACAAATTTATTAAAGGAGAATATTGACTTACTATATAAATTAAATGAAAAAGCAATTAATGCTTTAGAATATGCTAATGAGAATTTAATAATTAGTCATACTGATTTAGATAGAAAAAATGTAATGTGGCAAGAATATAAACCATTTATTATAGATTGGGAAGCAAGTGGATATATAAATCCTACTATTGAATTAATACAAGTGGCTTGGTATTGGTCTGGTGGAGATGTAGAAAATATAGACTATAATAAATTTAGAATACTAATAAAAAGTTATAAAAAATATTATAAAAGTAATATTGATAAAAATGTATACAATCTTGTTTATGCAGATAACTATGGTGGACTTGGATGGCTTAATTATAATTTAAAAAGATCATTGTGCATAGAGAATAATTATGAACAAGATGAAATTGAGCTTGCTGAAAATGAGGTAATACAATCAATAAATGAAATAAAGTATAATTATAGTCAATTAGATAATATAATAAAAATTATTAGTAATATTTAATTTGGATTAAGAAGGGGAAAATGATGGACGAGTATATTTGTAAGATTGCAACAATAGAAGAAATGGAACAAAATTGGAATTATTTAGTTGAAACACATAAAGATAATAATGCTTGGAAAATTTGGAAAGAAAAAGCAATTAAAGATATGCAAAATAGAAATACAATAGTATATTATGGAATACTTAATGGTATAGTAATATCAGAGGCAACTGCCTTTATTACTAGTGTAAATGTCCAAAATAGCGATGGATTAGTAAATGATAACACAGCATATTTGTCTGCTTTTAGAACTAGAGAAGAATATCAAGGCAAAAAATATTTTTCAAAGTTATATAATTTTATGGAAAAAGATTTAAAAAGACGAGGATATTCAAAACTAACATTAGGTGTAGAACCTTGTGAAACAACGAATATAAAGATTTATTTCAACTATGGATTTACAGATTATATAAAAACAGCTTATGAAATTTATCCTGCTAAAAATGAAAATGAAGAACCAGAAAAGATTTTAGTTAATTATTATTCAAAGCAATTAAAGGATGACGAAGAATTTTTTTATGAAATAGTAAAATTAGAAGAAAAAGATAGAGAAAAAGTTAATGCAATTTTAATTAATGAGTGGGAAGCAACTGATATTATAATTAGAGGGAAAGTCATTGATGGAACAAAATTAGATGGTTTTATTGCATTAAAAAATAACGAAATCATTGGATTAATTACATATATGGTAGAAGCAAATGAATGTGAAATATGCTCATTAAATAGTTTTGTTGAAAATAAAGGAATTGGAACAGCATTAATAAATAAAGTTAAAGAATATGCAGAAAAAAATAGTTGTAGCAGAATTAAGTTGATTACAACAAATGATAATATTAGAGGATTAGAATTTTATCAAAAAAGGGGTTTTACATTTTCTAATTTATTTAAGAATAGCATTGAAGAGTATTCAAGAAAATTAAAACCACAAATACCTTTATATGCAGATAATGGACTACCTATAAAAGATGAAATCGAACTAGAGATGACAATTATGTAAATTTACTGGATAATTTATTACTTTTATCCTTGACTCTTTTTAGCAAATAAGTTCCTGATGTTATTCCTTTAACTTTCAA
>CALXCB010000014.1 GCA_944386695.1 uncultured Clostridia bacterium
ATCAACAATCTAAAAATTTATATGCCAGACTTAAAATTATGTACAGATAATGCAGCTATGATAGCATCTGCAGGATATTATAATTTTATTGCTGGTAAAAGAGATGATTTAACATTAAATGCAATACCAAATTTAAAGGTACATTTTTAATTGGGGTCGTTTCTTTTCGCAAAAGGGTCGTTTCTTTTCGCAAAAGGGTCGGTTCCTAATGAAAAAAAGGGGGAACTATAAGTGGCAATATATACAATAGGTGATTTACATTTATCATTTGCAAACCCAAAGCCTATGAATATATTTGGAAATAATTGGGATAATCATGAAGAAAAGGTGAAAAAAGACTGGCTATCAAAAGTGAAACCAGAAGATACAGTAATACATACAGGAGATTTTTCATGGGCAACCTATTTAGAGGAAACTATAAAAGATTTTGAATATTTAAATAGTCTTCCTGGAAGAAAAATAATGCTTAAAGGTAATCATGAATATTGGTGGACAACAGTTACTAAAATGAAAAAATTTTTGAATGAACATAACTTTCAAAATATAGATTTTTTGCAAAATAATAGTATAGAAATAGAAGATAAAATAATTTGTGGGACGAGAGGTTGGTCGCTTATAAATGAAAATACAGAAACTGATAGAAAAATTATAAATAGAGAGGCTCTAAGACTTGAGCTTTCAATTAAAGATGGCATAAATAAAGGAAAAGAGATAATTGTATTTATGCATTATCCTCCAGCTGTAAAGCAAAATATAAATACAGAATTTATGAAAATATTACAAAAATATAATGTCAAAAGATGTTATTATGCTCATCTTCATGGAAAAGCAATAGAAGATGCTGTGGAAGGAAATGTGCAAGGTATAGAATTAAAACTAGTAAGTGCAGATAGTCTTGACTTTAAATTATTAAAAATAGAATAATTTTTCATTAGGAACCGACCCTTTTGCAAAAGGAACCGACCCTTTCGCGAAAGGAACCGACCCTTTTGCAAAAAGAAACGACCCCAATGAAAAAAGGAGGACAAAAAAGTTAAATGTTAGATTTAGAAAAGTCAGTCCAATATGTAAAGAATGTAGGACCAACAAGAGTAAAATTGTTAAATAAATTAAATATACATACTTTGCAAGACTTAATATCATATTTTCCGAGAAATTATGAAGATAGAGGTGTTGCAAAAAAATTAGTAAATTGTCAAGATGGGGAAGAAGTATTAATCAAGGCAACAGCTATTACTAAAGTTTCTGAAATATTTGCAAGAAGGCTTAAAATATATAGATTGGTCGTAAGAGATGGAGAAACACCTTGCACAATTACTTGGTATAATCAAAGTTATCTTAAAAATATTTTTAAGATAGGACATACTTATAACTTTTATGGAAAAGTAGAAATAAAGCTTGGAAGATATGAGATGAAATCACCTATTTTTGACGAATCAGGAGAAAATAAAAATACAGGAAAAATTATACCAATTTATCCACTAACATATGGAATAACGCAAAATACAATAAGAAAAATAATTGAAAATGGTGTAAATGAAGCATATGGAAATTTAGAAGAAACGTTACCAAATTATATAATCGAAAAACATAAATTAATGGGGATAAATGATGCCATCAAAAAAATACATTTTCCTGAAAGCAAATCTGACTTTATTAGAGCAAGATATAGACTAGTATTTGAAGAATTATTAGGATTTCAATTGGCATTATTACATATAAAAGAAAATTATAAAACTCAGGAAAAAGGAATTATTTTTGATAAAAATGTAAAAATGAGTGATGTAATAAATACTTTACCATTTCATCTTACAAAAGCACAATTAAGAGTACTACAAGAAATTGATGACGATATGGAAAATATAAGACCAATGAATAGACTTCTTCAAGGAGATGTTGGATCTGGAAAAACAATAGTAAGTATAATAGCAAGTTATAAAGCAGTAAAATCTGGTTATCAAGTAGCTATGCTAGCGCCAACAGCGATTTTAGCATCACAACATTTAGAAAATTTTAAAAAAACACTAGATCAATTTGGAATAAAATCAGAATTATTAATATCTAGTATAACGAAAAAAAATAAACAAAATATAAAAGAAAGACTAGCAAACGGTGAAATAGATATTTTAATTGGAACACATGCCATGTTAGAAGAAGATGTAATTTTTAAGAATTTAGGACTAGTAATAACAGATGAACAACATCGTTTTGGGGTAAAACAAAGAGCAAAAATAGCATCGAAAGGAAAAAATCCAGATGTTATTGTAATGTCAGCTACACCAATTCCAAGAACATTAGCATTAATTTTATATGGAGACTTAGATATATCAATAATAGATGAACTTCCACCAAACCGCAAAAAGATTGACACCTTTGCTGTAACTAAACAGCTAGAAGACAGATTAAACGGATTTATTGCAAAACAAATAAATGAGGGAAGGCAATGTTATATAGTTTGTCCATTAGTAGAAGAAAATGAAGAAATGGATTTAAAATCTGTTGTGGAACTTAGTGAAAAATTACAAAAGGAAACATTTCCTCAATATCGAGTAGAATATTTACACGGAAAGATGAAAGCAAAAGAAAAAGACGATATAATGCTAAGATTTAAAAATGGAGAGATTGATATTTTGATATCAACAACTGTAATAGAAGTAGGAGTAGATGTTCCTAATGCAAATATAATGGTGATTGAAAATGCAGAACGCTTTGGACTAGCTCAGTTGCACCAATTAAGAGGAAGAGTAGGTCGTGGCGAGTATAAATCATATTGTATTCTTAAATACGAAGGAAGAGGAAAAGTAGTACAAGAACGAATGAAAATTATGTGTCAAACAAATGATGGATTTGTTATATCAGAAAAAGATTTAGAACTTCGTGGCTCAGGAGATTTCTTTGGAACAGCTCAGCATGGAATCCCTGAAATGAAAATTGCAAATCTTTTTGAAGATATAAAAGTTGTAAAGGAAGTACAAGATATATCTTGCAAGATATTAGCAGATGATCCAAATTTGGAGCAAGAAAAAAATATGAAATTAAAGAAATTAACAGCAAGTAAGTTTACAAAGAGGATAGAAATATAAAAAAAGGGTGGTGGTAAAAATGATCAATTTAATAGCATTAATGTTAGTCTTAGCAGGAGTAGTATTTGTATACGATGCAAGGATTTTAAGTGATCGTTGGTTTGGATTTGGAGACCAAAATGAAGCAACTGCACGGGTTAAAAATTTTAGGTTTTATAGTTGCTATAATAGGTGGACTAATTTTTTATTTTTAGGGAATCAATTGCACCGGTTCCTTTTGGCTCCTTGTCCGTCTGGAAACTAAACTGACATAATGAAAAAAATTGAAAAACTATTGATAAAAAACTACAATTTGTATATAATACAAATTATAAAAAAATGGGATTAACTTAAAAAAATGGAGGTAACGAATGAAAAACAAAAATGAATTAAACTATAAGCAATTAAAAGTAACTTGTGATCCGAGTATATTTAAATTTGAAACAACTGAAAATTTAAAACCAATCACGACAGGAATAGGACAAGATAGAGGAATAAAAGCTTTAGAATTTGGTATCAATGTAGATATAAAAGGGTATAATCTTTATTTAGAAGGTCCTAGTGGAGTTGGAAAAACCATGTATACCAAAAACTATCTAAGAAAAATTGCAAAGAAAAAGAAAGTTCCTCAAGATTGGTGTTATATATATAATTTCAACAATCCAAATGAACCAATAGCAGTATCACTTCCAGCAGGGCATGGAAAAGAATTTAAAGAAGATATGGAAAATTTCACCAAAGAAATAAAAAAAGATATAAAAAATACATTTAACAACGACGATTTTGAAAAAGAGAAAGATTTAATAAGGCAAGAATATGAAGAAAAAAGAGAAAAATTGATGAAAAAATTAGAGAAAGATGCACTAGAAGAACGGTTTTCAGGTTAAATCTGCTCAAAATGGTATATATATGATGCCAGTATTAAATGGAAAAGCCTTAAAGGAAGAAGAATTTGATAAATTAGATGATGAGTTAAAAAACCAATTTGAAGAAAAATCAAATATAGTTCAACAAATGATAATGGACGTAATACGGAAAAATCAAGCAAATAGAAAGAGAAGCTGACAAAAAAATATCTGAATGGCAATCAAATGTAGCATTATTAACAGTAAATGTTCATATAAATTTTCTAAAAACTAAATATAAGAGAAACAAAAAAATAAATAAATTTTTAAATGAAGTAAAACAAGATGTATTAAAAAACGTTCCAGTATTTCTAGCTGAAGATACAAATCAAATAATGCCACCTCAACTACAAAATGGACCAATCCAACAGCAACAAGATCCATGCTTAAATTATAGAGTAAATTTATTTGTAGATAATAGCGAGCTTGAAGGTGCACCTGTAATTATGGATTCAAATTATTCTTATCAAAATATATTTGGAAAACTAGAATATGAAAATTACTATGGAGCATTTAAAACAGATTTTACAATGATTAAAGCAGGGCTTCTACAAAAAGCAAATGGAGGATATATAATTTTCCAAGCAAGGGATTTATTGGCAAGTGGTATAAGCTATGACACACTAAAAAAGGCATTAAGAATAAAAGAAATAGGAATTGAAAATTCATTAGAGCAACGTTCATCTATGGTAATGATATCATTAAAGCCTGAGCCAATTCCATTAGACTTAAAAGTTATTTTAATAGGAGATAGTGAGATTTACCAAGCATTACTAGCAATGGATTCGGATTTTAAAAACCTATTTAAAATAAAAGTAGAATGGGAAGACATGGCAGAATTGAATGAAGAAAATGTAAATCGTTTAGCAAGAATAATTCATGATTATTGTGAGCAAGTAAATTTATTACAATTAGATAAATTTGCAATGGCAAAAGTAGTAGAATATGCATCAAGAATGGCAGGAGATCAAACCAAAATATCAACATTATTTAATGATTTATTTGAAATAATAGGAGAAGCATCAACATGGGCAAAATTATCAAAATCAAAAATTATAACACAAAACTTTATAGAAAAAGCCCTAAAAGAGCAAAAAGAAAGAGTAAAAAAATATGATTCATTATATACTGAAATGATAAGAGATAATGACTTACTTATAACAACATCTGGATCAAAAGTAGGAGAGTTAAATGGATTAACAGTTATGACAATAGGAAATTGCACATTTGGAAAACCTGCAAAAATCACAGTAAATACTTATACTGGAAAAAGCGGAATTGTAAACATAGAAAGAGAAGTAGAAATGTCTGGATCAACACATTCTAAAGGTGTTCTTATTTTAACAGGTTTTTTAGGAGAAAGATTTGCACAAGATATACCACTTAGCTTAACTGCTAGTATTTGTTTTGAACAATTATATAATGGCGTAGATGGAGATAGTGCATCAAGTACAGAACTATATGCCTTACTTTCAAGCTTATCTGGAATACCAATAAATCAAGCAATTGCGGTAACAGGTTCTGTAAATCAAAAAGGTGATATTCAACCAATAGGTGGGGTAAATGAAAAAATCGAAGGATTTTATCAAATTTGTAAAATGAGAGGACTAGACGGAACTCATGGTGTAATGATTCCAGTACAAAATATTAAAAATTTACAGTTATCTGATGAAGTAATAGATAGTGTAAGAAATGAATTATTTACAATTTATGCAGTATCAAATATAGATGAGGGAATAGAAGTTTTAACAGGTGTTCCAGCAGGAAAGAAAGATAAAAATGGAAAATTTCCAGCAGGAACCATTAATTATTTAGTATATGAAAAGTTAAAAAAATATGCTGAAATTAGCGAAGGAGAAAAATAAATATTAACATATTAATGAGTCAGAACTTGAGATTCAAGACTCTGACTCATTTTAAAGTCCATTATAGGAAATATAATCTAGAGGATTAACATATTCACCATTAATTCTCATTCCAAAATGAAGATGAGGACCGAGTAGTAGCTCCATTTGTATATCTTCCAGAACTATCTTTGTATTGGTTTCCGAGGAACGCCAGATACATATTTAGGACCAACTTTCCCTATGATTTGTCCTTTAACAATGGAATCACCAACACTTACAATAAAATTAGGATTACAGTGACAGTAAGAATATTTTATTTCACCATTTGAGTTATCTGCATCTGTCAAAGTAATGGTATATCCGCCTCCACCTAAAAAACCAACATAAGAAATGGTACCGTTTAGTTACGGCGATAAATTCAAAACCTTCAGGAGCACCAATATCAATACCTTTATGATATGTAGATGCTCCGAGAAGTTGGAGCATTTCTTTTGCCAAAATAGGAATTAATTTTAGAAATTCCTGGAGTTGGCCAAAGAAGACTGCCGTCATCAACAAAATTTATGATATTAGAATTTTCTTCAAAAGAATAGGTTGGAATGAAAAAAATACTTATAAATATAGTAAGAAATAATACTAATATGAAGAAAATATTTAGAAAAGATTTTATTTATAAACACCTCTTTCTTAAAAAGGAATAGAGAAAATATATAAAAACAAGTATATTATATACATTAAATTTTGTCAAGTAGGGGCCAACGGGACCAATAGGACCGGTTCTTTTTGGTTCCAATTGTACAAGGAGATTAATATATGTTACAAATAAAAAACGTTTATAAACAATACAAAACAGGTGATTTAATACAAAAAGCTTTAGATGATGTAAGCTTAAATTTAAGAGATAACGAATTTGTTGCAATCTTAGGACCAAGTGGATCAGGAAAAACAACATTTTTAAACATTATTGGTGGATTAGATCGTTATGATCAAGGAGACCTAATAATTAATGGTATTTCTACAAAAAAATATAAAGACAGAGATTGGGACTCATATCGTAATCACACAATAGGTTTTGTATTTCAAAGTTATAACTTAATACCACATCAAACAATTTTAGCAAATGTGGAACTTGCTTTAACAATTTCTGGAGTATCAAAAAGCAAACGTAGGAAAAAAGCAATAAAAGCTCTAGAACAAGTAGGGTTAGCAAATCAAATGCATAAAAAACCAAATCAACTATCTGGTGGACAAATGCAAAGAGTTGCTATTGCAAGAGCTTTAGTAAATGACCCAGATATAGTACTTGCAGATGAACCAACAGGAGCATTAGATACAGATACAAGTGTTCAAGTTATGGAATTATTAAAAGAAGTTGCAAAAGATCGTTTAGTAGTAATGGTAACACACAATCCAGAACTAGCAGAAAATTATGCTACACGAATTGTAAATTTAAGAGATGGTAAAATTCGTTCTGACACGGATCCATATATAGTAGATAATGAGAAACATAAAAAAGCAGTACATAAAAATCTAGGAAAAACGACAATGTCTTTTTTAACATCATTATCTCTTAGTTTTAATAATTTAAGAACAAAAAAAGGGAGAACAATATTAACATCTTTTGCAGGATCAATTGGTATCATTGGCATAGCACTTATATTATCATTGTCAAATGGTGTAAACACATATATAAAATCAGTAGAAGAAGACACCTTATCAGAATATCCTCTGCAAATACAAAGTTCAGGAATAGACATTAGTTCAATGTTAGTAGGAGCCAACACTAATGAAAACCAAAATGCAGATCAAGGAGATATTAAAGTTAGCAAACAATTAACAAATATGTTTTCTACAATTGGATCTAATGATTTAAAATCATTAAAAGAATATCTAGAAAGTGATAATTGTCCGATAAACCAATATGCAAAAAATATTGAATATACATATGATGTTACACCAAGAATTTATAGTTCTGATACAGAAAATTTAAGACAACTTAACCCAGATACAACTTTTTCAAGTCTAGGAATCGGTTCAGGACAGTCAAGTAATAGTATGATGTCTAGTATGATGAGTACAAATGTATTTTTCCAAATGCCAAAAGATACACAACTATATGAAGAGCAATATGATGCAAAAGCAGGAAATTGGCCTACTCAATATAATGAATGCGTATTAGTTTTAACATCAAATGGTAATATTAGTGATTTCTTGCTATATATACTAGGACTAAGAGAGTATAGTGAATTGGAAAACATAGTTACACAATTTTCAAATGGGGAAGATGTAGATACTCCTGATAATTTAGGTTCATATAATTATGAAGATATTCTAGGAACAACTTTTAAATTAATAAATAATAGTGATTGCTATGAATATGATGAAGAATATAAAATATGGCGAGATAAAACTGAAAACACAGAATATATGAAAAATATTGTAAAAAATGGAGAAGATCTAAAAATTGTCGGGATTGTGCAACCTAAAGAAGGAGCAACAAGTACAATGCTATCTACAGGAATATGTTATACACAAGACTTAACTGACCATATAATCGAAAATGCACAAAATAGTAAGATAGTACAAGAACAAATAGCAAACCCAGAAGTAAATGTCTTTACAGGAAAAAGATTTGATGATATTGAACAAGATAATTCTTTTGACATGAATTCTTTAATAGATGTAGATACAAACGCAATGCAATCAGCATTTAAAATAGATCAATCAAAAATAAATGTAGATTTTGGAAATTTAAATAATATATTAACAAAAAACTCCTTGCCATCTCTTGAGTTAAACGATGTTTTGAAAAATATCCAATTTTCTATGTCTAGTGAAGACATTCAAAAAATAATAAATGATTTATTAAAAGGCTATGAATCATATATGCAAAAATATCCAGAGGCTAATTTTGATCAAATAAGTAAACAATTATCAGATTATTTACAATCAAAAGAAGTTAATGATTTACTTAATGCAAAAATTGAAGAAATAATTAAAGAAAATGGTAATTTAACAATTACACAAGAACAGATGCAAGAAATAATGACAGAGATTTTAGAAGGATATAATCAATATGTAAATGACAATCAATTAATAAGTGTAGAAGATATAAACAATTATTTAATAGAATATATAAAATCAGATGATGCCAAAAATATTATAACTAATAATTTATCACAAATGATACAATCTCAGGATCTAGAGACACAAATATCAGTTATAATGGAAAATTATATGCAAGATATTATGAGCTCAATGAGTAAAAACTTGCAAAAAGAAATGCAATCAAGTATTACGTCTTTAAGTAAATCAATTGCAGGAGCAATTAGCATAGATGAAAATGCTTTTATTGGTGCATTTCAATTGAAAATGAATGAGGAAGAACTATCGGAATTGTTTAATTCTCTTATGTCAAGAGAAACAGTTACTTATGAGAGAAATTTAAAAAATTTAAATTATACAAATTTAGATGAACCAAGTGGAATTAATATTTACCCAAAAGATTTTGAAGGGAACAAATCCATTACTAACTTGTTAAATGAATATAATATACGAATGAAAAACGAAGGGCAAGAAGACAAAGTAATCTCATTTACAGATATGGTAGGAACATTAATGAGTTCAGTAACAACAATTGTTAATACAATTAGTTATGTATTAATTGCATTTGTAGCTATATCTTTGGTAGTTTCTTCTATTATGATTGGTGTTATCACATATATTAGCGTATTAGAACGTAAAAAAGAAATCGGAATATTAAGAGCAATGGGGGCATCTAAACACAATGTTGCACAGGTTTTTAATGCTGAAACAATTATTATTGGAGCTTTAGCTGGAATAATTGGAGTTGGTATTACATTACTATTATTAATTCCAACCAATAAAATCATTTATGCAATTTCAAATGGTGCAGAAGTTAGGGCTGCTTTACCTACTACAGCAGGAATTGTTTTAATTATATTGAGTATAATATTGACTTTAATTGGAGGAATAATTCCGTCTAAAAAGGCAGCTAAAGAGGATCCTGTTTTGGCATTAAGAAGTGAATGATTATTATGGAATGGTTAAACAAAACAGAAAAATCTAAAAAAGTCTACACAAATAAAAAATAATGTGATAAAATAACTTAGAATTTTTATTTAAGATAAAAAATAATAAGAAAACAAAAGCTCAATAAGAATAAAAAATGGATAAAAGCAGTCATTAAAAGGCTGAAACACTTGAAAATAAAGAAAAAATTTAAAGGAGGAAAAAGATATGTCTCGGACACAGTAAATGGAGTAATATCCAAGCAAAAAAAGGAAAAGCAGATGCAGCAAGAGGAAAAATCTTCACAAAACTAGGAAGAGAACTACTAGTTGCAGTAAAAGCAGGAGGACCAGATCCAGCGGGAAACTCAAAATTAAAAGATGTAATAGCAAAATGTAAAGCAGCGAATATGCCAAATGACACTATAAACAATGCGATCAAAAAAGCATCAGGAGAAGGAAATACTGCAAATTATGAAGAAATTACATATGAAGGATATGGACCAAACGGAGTAGCAGTAATTGTAGAAGCCAGTACAGACAACAGAAATAGAACAGCGGCAGATGTAAGACATGTATTTGACAAATCAGGAGGAAACTTAGGAACAACAGGATGTGTATCATATATGTTTAGTCAAAAAGGAGTAATTGTAATAGAAAAAGAAAATTGTCCATTATCAGAAGATGATTTAATGATGAAAGCATTAGAATTAGGAGCAGAAGATTTTGTGGCAGAAGACGACATATATGAAATAACAACAGCACCATCAGACTTTTCAGCAGTTCGAGAAGGTTTAGAAAGTTTAAATTTAGAATTTTTAGAAGCGTCAGTTCAAATGGTACCTTCAACAACAGTTACATTAGATGAACATGGAGCAGAAAAAATGAATCGATTAATTGACAAACTAAATGATTTAGATGATGTAATGAATGTTTATCATAATTGGGAAGAATAAAAAATAGTTCTAAAAAAGAAAAGAATGCATATATTATAATATATGTATTTTTTTTTATTTATTAGGAAAGCCAAAGAGAAAGTTTAAAATTAGTTCAAATTATCAGGCTTCCCAATTTGTTCTTATAAAAAGATGGTATGGAGGAAAAATGATACAAGAAGTTTTAGAATATTTACCAGAAACAATAAAATTTTGTATAAAAACATATTTAAAAAGACATATAGAAGCAGAAAAAGGTATAGAGGAAATCAGATTAAGAACCAATCAAAAATTAACATTAAAAATTGGACAAGAAATACAGGAATTAAATTATACTATAAATAAAGAAGAAATAACAGAGGCATTTGAAAATATTTGTGAAAAATCAATATATTCATATACAAAGCAAATAGCAGAAGGATTTATAACCATCAAAGGAGGAAATAGAGTAGGAATAACAGGATCCTGTGTAATGGAAAAAGGAAAAGTAATAAACATAAATTACATATCAAGTTTAAATTTTAGAATAGCAAGGCAAATAAAAGATGCATCAAATTCGATCTTAAGATATATCATAGACATAAAAAACGACACCATATTTAATACACTTATAGTATCAGCACCAGGAGCTCGGAAAAACGACAATCTTAAGAGATTTAACAAGAAAATTATCTAATGGCATGCCAGAAATAAAATTTTCACCTAAAACATGTAGTATAGTAGATGAAAGAGGAGAAATAGCAGCAATGCATAAAGGAATGCCACAAAACGATGTTGGAAAATTTACAGATGTAATAGATAATGTTTCTAAAGAAATAGGAATAAGAATGGTAATTAGATCAATGTCACCTCAAATTGTTATATGTGATGAGATTGGAA
Source organism: uncultured Clostridia bacterium (assembly GCA_944386695.1). Lineage (GTDB taxonomy): Bacteria > Bacillota > Clostridia > TANB77 > CAG-508 > CAG-269. The sequence goes on from CALXCB010000014.1 coordinate 11,660, forward strand.
GTCAAGAAGATATACTTTCAATAAGAAAAGCGACTTGTAGCGGAATAAAAGGCATTTTTACTGCTCATAGTGAAAGCATTGAAGAAGTTTTTCAAAATAAAAATTTAAAAGAATTGATAGAAGATAAGTTAATAAAAAGAATAATTGTACTAGATAGCAAAGTAAAAGGAAAAATAAAAGATGTATGGGAAGAGAAAATGAGTTCTAAAATTGAAAATGCTGCATATAAATATAAAGAGGTAATTTAACATGGAATTTTTAAGATATTTATTTTTATTAGTTGTTATTGCAGGAAGTACAAGCATTGGTTTTTTACTATCAAAGAGTTTTTCGGACAGAGTAAAAGAATTAAGAGAATTAGCCAATTTAATAAATATTTTACAAAACAAGATAAAATTCACTAAAGTACCATTAAAAGAAGCATTAACAGAGATTTCTAATATAGAAACAAACTCACAAATTTCAAAAGTATTCTCAAAAGCTGGGGAAAAAATAAAAACTGAAAAGACTGAAATTGCTTGGCAAGAAGCATTAAATGAAGAAAGAATATTTTTAAACTTAAAGAACGAAGATCTGGAATTAATTAAATCATTAGGAAATACCTTAGGAAAAACCGATATAGAAGGACAAATGAGTGGTATAAATCAATTTGAAAATATATTAAACATGCAAATAAAAAAAGCAGAAGAAGAGTGTAGCAAAAATTCAAAAATGTATAAAAGTTTAGGCACGATAATAGGTTTAGCAATAGTGATAATATTATTTTAAAGCATTTGGAACCATTAGAACCGGTTCTTTTTGATCCCAAAAATGTACATAATGAAAGGAAAAAGAAATGAATGTTGATTTATTATTTAAGATAGCTGCAGTAGGTATCTTAGTAGCAGTTTTACATCAAGTACTATGCAGGGCTGGCAGAGAAGAACAAGCAATGATGACTACACTTGCTGGAGTGGTAATTGTACTTACATTAGTAATAAAAGAAATTAGTTCTCTTTTTGACACAGTAAGAACACTATTTGGACTATAAATTTCTCAAAAGGAACCGACCCTTTTGCAAAAGGAACCGACCCTTTCGCAAAAAGAACCGACCCTTTTGCAAAAAGAAACGACCCCAATGAAAAAAGGAGAAAAAAATGGATGATGTCATAAAAATTATTGGAATAGGATTAATTTCAATAATACTAATAATAATAGTAAAACAATATAGACCTGAATTTGCTATTTATATTTCATTAATTGCTGGAGTTATAATTTTATATTTTGCTTTGGACAAGATAAGCAACATTATAAATTTATTAAAAAGTATTTGTGAAAAATCAGGAGCAAATAGTAGTTTTCTAGAAATATTAATAAAGATGACAGGAATTGCATTTTTAGCAGAATTTGCAGTTAGTATATGTAAAGATAGTGGAGAAAATACAATAGCAAACAAAGTAGAATTAGGAAGTAAAGCTATAATTATATCTATGTCAATACCCATTATATATAATTTATTAGAAGTAATTCTAAAAATTCTGCCGAATTAAAAAAGTGAAAAGAAAAATATAAAATCTATAATAGAGCCTACAGAGGCAAGAGATGATAAGGAGTTTATAGATGAACGAAAGATTATACCTATGTATAGTGTTAACTTTATATATAGCGATAATATCAGTAATAATTTTGCCTACAACGGCATATGCAAATAGCAGCATAAATACAGACATTACTACAAACGAAGAAGACAAAGATATAGGTATATCAACTAACACAACAGATAGTGGTATAAACACAGAAGAAATTTTAAGTAATCAAGAAGAGGAATTTGGGATAAGAGACTTCCTGAAAGAAACAGAAGAATATATGCCAGATTTTATGAATGAATTAAACCTATCAGAAATATTTTCAAATGCAACTACAGGTAAAATAGATAATGCAAGTATTTTAGAAAAGATTTTAAATTTATTAGGTTCACAAATAACAGACACACTAAAAATACTTATAAGCATACTACTAGTAGTATTAATACATAGTTTATTAAAATCAATAACCGACAGTTTAGAAAACAGCAATGTTGCACAAATTGTCTATTATGTACAATATATTTTAATAGTAACAATAATCATGGCAAATTTCTCAAATATATTAGATAGCATAAAAGAAACAATAGAAAATTTGGTTGGGTTTGCTCAAATTTTAATTCCGCTTTTAATAACACTAATGTTATATACAGGAAGTATTACGACAACAACAGTAATAGAACCAATTTTATTATTTTTAATAGAATTTATAGCAAATATTATAAAGAACCTTATGATTCCAATAATTTCAGTAATAGTAGTATTAATAGTAATATCTGGAATAACAGAAAAAATTCAAATAAACAAATTATCAAACTTTATGAAATCGAGTATAGTGTGGGTATTAGGAATTATTTTAACAATATTTGTAGGAGTAGTATCATTAGAAGGGACATTAACAGCAAGTGTTGATGGAATAACAGCGAAGACAGCAAAAGCAACAGTAAGCACAGTAATTCCAGTAGTACGGAAAAATATTAGGAGATGGTGTAGATAGCGTATTAGGATGTGGAGTGATTTTAAAAAATGCAGTAGGAGTGGTAGGAGTTATTGTAATAATAGGAATATGTCTGATGCCAATTATAAAACTAGGAACATTTTGTATAATGTATTATTTGGGAGCAAGTATAATACAGCCATTAGCAGATAGTAAAATCGTAAAATTATTAGAAGATATGGGAGGAATATTTAAATTACTTCTTGCAATAGTATGCTCTGTATCTGTGTTATTAATAATAGGAATAACACTTGTTATTAAGATTTCAAATAGTGGGATGATGTACCGATGATAGAATTTTTACGTAATTGGGTTGAACAGATTGCTATAACAATCATTATAGTAAGTATATTTGAATTAATATTACCAGATGGAAAATTAAAAAAATATATAAAAATTATACTTGGGGTATATGTCGTATTTTGTATAATATCACCATTTGTAGATAATTCTTTATATAGTTTTGATAAATTAGATGAAATAGATTTAAGTGATTATGTAGAAAATGCAACTTTAGCAGAAAATACGACAGTAAATCAAGAGAGCATGGATTTAAGGCTGCAAGAATTGTATATTCAAGAATTAGAAAACAATATAGAAGCACAAGTACAAGAATATGGATATAATATGAGTAAATGTGATATTGATGCAGACTTAAACTCATCAAGTGAAAATCCTGGAATACATTCAATAAAACTAGAATTACAAGAAAAAGGGAGAATTAGTAATATTGAATCAGTAGAAATTAATATATCTAATAATACAAATATAGAAGAAGATCAAAATAATGATCAAAAAACAAAAGAGCTAAAAAAAAGCTTAGCAGAGCATTATGAAATTGATGAAGATATAATAAAAATTAGTATAAAATAAATACAGAAGGAGGAATTAATGAATAATTTTTTTAAAAAAATCAAAGGGGAAAAAACAAATAATAAGAAAAAAATTGAAAATTTAGTTTCTCTAATTATTATATTAATAATTACTGTAATAATAATGAACAGGATATGGAATGGCGATACTCAAAAAAAACAAGAAAATAAAACAGAAGAAAATACAAGTGTGTTAGCAACAGAAGAAGAAACAACAAAAGAAGAATTAGAAAAAAAATTAGAAAATATTTTAAGTACAGTAAAAGGAGTAGGAGAAGTAAAAGTATTTATAAATTATTCTGAAAGTAGTAGTGTAGAGCCTCTGTATGATGAAACCACAACTACTAGTACAACAGAGGAAGGAGATTCTTCAGGAGGAACCAGAAACGTTACAGAAACAGAAACACAAAAAGATGTAGTTTTTTCAGAAAAATCAGGAAATAAAGAGCCTGTAACTCAAAAAACAACCATGCCAGTTATTCAAGGAGCAATAGTAACAGCCGAAGGAGCTGAAGATGTTACAGTAAAAACAAATATAATAAGTGCAATTGGAGCGGTTACAGGACTTAGCATAGATAAAGTACAGGTCTTTGAGATGCAAAAATAGAGTATGAAAAAATCTATTAATTCTATCCAAAGAAAATTTGTGCCTAAAAAAACAAAGTAAGGAGATTATAATTATGAAAAAATTTAAAAAAAGTGAATTAGCAATTTATGCTATATCATTAATGTTAGTTGCAGCAGGATATTTTAATTATACTACTTTTGAAGCTAAAACAGAAGAAACATACTCTGAAGATGTGCAAGATATAGATACAGAATATGCCAATGTCGGAGATGCAGTTTTAGTTAGTAGCAACGAAACACAGGAAACAAACGAAGATACAACAAATACGGAGGCAAATACAGAGAATGCTGAAACAGCAAGCACAAATGAAACTAATACTCAAAATACAGAAACAGTTGATACTCAAAATACAAATGCAGATGTAACAGACTATTATGCAAATTCAAAATTAGAAAGAGATAAAATGTATGCAGAAATGATAACAAATTACGAAAATATCTTAAACAATACTAATGCATCAGAAGCACAAAAATCGATAGCAACACAGGAAATACAAAAAGTAAACAATACAAAAAATGCAATAATGATATGCGAAAATCTTATACTTACGAAAGGATTTAATAATTGTGTGATATTTATAAACGAGGAAAGTGTAAATGTAGTGGTAAATGTTAATGATGGATTAACTACAGACAAAGTCGCAAAAGTACAAAATGTTATCTCTAGAGAATTAGGAACTCAAATAGAAAATATACATATTACAGAAAAATAAAAAACTATTTAAAGCCAGATGAGACAAGGAAAACGTCGCATCTGGCTTTTGAAATATTACAAAAATATTACAAAAAATACAGAAATATTAAATTTATATTACAAAGTAAAAAATATGTTGATTTAATAAAAAAATTGTTGTAAAATAAAAAAAGAATGTATAATTATAAAAGGTTTTAAGGAGGAATTTATAATGGCAAAGAACCCAATGCAAAGACAAGCGAGGAATTCATTTTTAATAGGAATAATAATAGGATTAATATTAACAGCAGCAGTAGGTGCTATATTATTTATGCAAATGAAAAAGTTAAATCAGCAAATCCAAGCATATGAAAGTGCATTAGTAAATGTATATGTATTAAATCAAGATGTAAAATCAGGGCAAGAATTAACAGCATCTATGTTTGAACAAAAAAAAGTAACAAGAGATTCAACCCCTGCAAATGCTAGTGATATTATTACATCAATAAATACTTCACAAAAAAAATTTATAGCAAAAGTAGATTTAAGTACAAATACAGTAATTACAAACTCAATGGTAGATACAATAGATGATGTTACAACAAATGACAAAAGACAACAAGAATATAATGTGGTAATTTTACCTACAGACTTAATGACAGGTGATTATGTAGACATAAGATTAATGTTGCCAAATGGAGAAGATTTTGTAGTTGTATCTAAGAAAACAGTAACAATCCCAATGAGTAATGGAGAATATTTAGCTGATACAATTTGGATGGATTTAGGTGAAGATGAAATTTTATCTATGTCAAGTGCAATAGTAGAAGCCTATAAAATAGAAGGATCAAAACTATATGCAACAAAATACACAGACCCTGGAATCCAAGAAGCAGCAACACCTACATATGTAGCAAGTAGAGAAGTTACAACATTAATGGATTCAGATCCAAACATAACAGAAGAAGCTAGAGCAGGATTACAAGCAAGATATACAGATAACTTAAAAAATCTTAGAGAGCAATATATACAAAATGCAATATCAACATATGGAAGTGACGATAATGTTCCAAGCGGAATGGAAGAAAGTATAACATCAACACAAGAATCAAGACAAGAATACTTACAAGGATTAGCAGGAGGAGCAGCAACTACAAGTGGAACAACAGGCACAACAACGACTACAAATACAACAACAGCTCAATAGAAGCTAGATACTAGAAAAATAAAATACTAGAAAGGATTTTGCCATGAAGAAAATAGGATTTATAGGGACTTTTGATAAAACTGATCTTCTATTATATGTTGCTAAAATGTTACAATTATTAGGACATAAAGTATTGGTAGTAGATGCAACATTACTACAAAAAACAAAATATATAGTTCCATCTATAAATCCTACGAAATCTTATGTAACAGATTTCGAAAACATAGATTTTGCTATTGGTTTTGAAGGATGGGACGATATAGAAAAATATTTAGGAATAAAATTTGATACAAACGAAAAAAAAATAGAGGAAACAAAAGAAGAAGAAACATATGATTATGTTTTATTAGATATAGATAGTTCTGAAAAAGTAGAAAAATTTGGAATAGAAAAAGCAGACAAAAATTATTTTGTCACATCATTTGATATGTATTCCCTAAATAAAGGAATGACAATATTTGAAGAATTAAAAGACACGCTAAAACTAACTAAAGTAATATTTTCTTATGAGTCTGCTACAAAAGAGGAAGAAGAATACCTAAACTCTGTATCAGTAGAATATAAAATTGAATGGGGAGAAAGTACAATATATTTCCAAATTTTTAATGAAGACATAAAAATAATGCAAGAAAACCAAAGATTACAAAAATTAAGATTTAGAAGACTAAGCCAAAATTATAAAGATTCTTTAGCTTACCTTATACAAGATATTGATAAATCAGAGAACTTTGGAAAAATAAAAAAAGCAATGAAAGATTAGAGGTGGAAGAAATGGCTATAATAACGGTTTGGAATGGAACAAAAGAACAATGCGGCAACACTTTAACCAGTGTAGCATTAGCGACACAAATGGCAATTGATCATAATATAAAAGTTTTACTTATATCAACTTCTTTAAATGATAAGGTGCTTAAAGAGTGCTTTTGGAAAGAAAAGGCAAAAAAACAGACCTCGACAATATTCAGTGGAGTAATGATGCCTCCAATGGGAATAGAAAAAAGTGGAGTTGAAGGACTAGATAGAATTATAAGAAGCAATAAAATGTCTCCAGATATAATAACAGATTATACAAGAATAGTATTAAAAGATAGACTAGAGATTTTACTAGGAATGGAAGGAAATGCAACAGAATATGACATAATGAAACAAAGATACTCACAAATTATAAATTTTGCAAACAAATACTATGATATGGTTATAGTCGATCTAGATAAAAGATTAGGAATAAATCAACAAGAAATTCTAAACAAATCAAATATAGTAGTTGCAGTTATACCACAAAGAGTATCTGAAATAAATACAATAACAGAATACCTAAAAAAAGGAAAGATGTTGAAGCCAGATAATACTGTTATAACTATAGGCAAATATATGGAAGATACAAAATATAATATAAAAAATATAACAAGAAGTCTATTAAAAAGAAAAGAAATGGTTAATGCAGTACCATATAATAAGTTGTTTTTTGAAGCATCACAAGAAGGAAAAGTTATAGATTTATTTTTAAATTTGATGAGAATAACAGAAAAAGATGCCAATTATGATTTTATAACAAAAATAAAAGACTTAATAGAAGAAATAAAATATCGACTAGACATATTAAAAAATCTAAGTTAGCTTTAAAAAGCATTTAGGAGGAAAAGTCAATGACAATATCAAATATTATACTTATAATAGGAGTTATAGCAGCTGCGGTTATTGGAATATATTATTATATAAATTCACAAAAAAAAGCCGAAGTAGTAACTCGGAATAGAAATGGATGATCAAACTTATACATTATCTAAAATGATAGAATTTATAAAAAAGAGATTAGATGAAATCACAAAAGTAAATTTGTATGATATAGGTTTGTCAGAAGAAGAACTAAAAAGAAGAAAAAGTAAAAAATACGAATTGAAAAAAGCATTAAAAGGTTGTACATATGGAGATGTCAATGACAAAAAATATGTAAAAGAATTAATCTATGATCTATTATCGAAAGAATATGGAGTAGATGAGATCAATATATCTAAAGCTATACCTTTTGACGTACCTTCTCTTTTAACTCCACAAGATAAATTTGATATATTAATATATATGTATAAAAAAGAATTTGGATATGAAGCATTAAGTGAATTAATAAATAAATATAAACTTGATGAATTCAAATATATACAAGGTGAAACAAAACCTTGTTATGTAATAACAGAAGATGAAATTAATGATATATTCGAAAAAGAAAATATGACATTATCATTTAGTGATAAATTAAGTGTAGTTGTACAAAGAATATATCAACAATATAAAGGTTACTCAAGTATAGATGAGATAAGAGATATGAACATCGATGGTGTATCTGGTGGTGTATCAGGTCTTCCAGAAAGTTTTATAAGCCAAGTTGCACAATCAGACACAGTAGATTATTTAGCACAAATAGAAGAACATAAAGTACAACGTGCATGTGATTCAATTTGGATAATGTTTCATGGTAAATCAATACGTTTAGGATTTTTATCATTTGGAACAGAAGCAGAATTAAAAAGAGTTTGTCAAAATATTTATAAATATAATAACCCTGGACAATTATCAGACACAAATGGATATAAAATTAATGAAATGAAAGACGGTTCTCGTGTCGTTGTTGTAAGACCATCAATGTCAGAAACATGGGCATTCTTTGTAAGAAAATTCGACGTAAAACGTGCGACATTAGAGCAATGGACTGGAGATACTCCAGGAAAAGAAGAAGCAATAGAATTATTAAAATACCTTGTTAAAGGAGCAAGAATAACATCAATTACTGGTGAGCAAGGTTGTGGTAAAACAACATTACTTATGGGTATGATCGAAAATATCTATGAAACAATGAACTTACGTATCACAGAAACCGCATTTGAGTTACACTTAAGAAAAGTTTACCCAACAAGAAATATTTTATCAATGCGTGAAACAGATACAATAGCTGGACAAGAATGTTTGGACGTTCAGAAGAAAACCGATGGATCTGTTAACATCATAGGTGAGGTTGCAACTGACCCTGTTGCATCTTGGATGATACAATCAGCACAGGTTGCTTCTAAATTTACATTATTTACTCACCACGCAAAAACATTTCCAGATTTAGTAACAGCATTAAGAAACTCAATGTTAAGAGCAGGAGTATTTAAAAACGAAAAAACAGCAGAAGAGCAAGTTGTACAAGTACTAAATTTTGATATTCACTTAACAAAAGACTTTAGAGGAAAGAGATATATCGAAAGAGTTACAGAATGTACACCAGTTATAAGTAAAAATGAATACACATATGACCATAGAAAAGAAAAAACATTAGAAGGAAAATTCGATAAGTTTTTTGATAATGCTACACAATTTTTTGCTAAAACAACAGACGCTCAATTGTATGAATACAGAAATATATTAGAATATGTTGATGGAGAATACATAATAACAAATAAAATTTCAGACAAAAACATAAAAGAAATGAGGCTAAATATGACAGATGCAGATGCTGAAAATTTTGATGCATTTGTTGCAAGTCATTGGGGGGCAGAAAGTGTATACAAAATAGAAGAAGACAAAAAACAAAAATCAAAAATTGCAGCAGGAGCAGCAAAACGTGGAAGAAAATCTACTAAAACAACTTAAAATTTAGCAACAAACTGAAAAAAGGAGGTGCAAAATAAAAAATGAACAACAATATGCTACTCTATCTTATATATGGAGTTGGAGGAGTTTTTGCACTTATAGTAATTGCATATCTGATTTTAGCAAAAAGAATGAAAAAATCGGATTATCAGCAAATAAAGAAATTAAGACAAGGAACAGAATCAGGTAAATATTCAACTGAAATATTATTACAAAAATTATATATAAATTATTCAAAAATCCCATTTTTGAAGGGATATATATTAAAATTAAGAAGAAGACTAGAAATTTTAAATGTAGATGATGAATATGCAACTCGACGTGATGCAGCAAAAATTTTAACAAAAACATTAATAATCCTAATCCCAATAGTAATATTATCTATAATACTTACACATAGTAATTACTTAGTACTATCAATTGTTTTAGTATTCGAATTATTTATGGTAGATAGTTTTGTAGATGGTATGGTAGACAAAATGGATAACAATTTATTAAGAGAGCAGTTAGATTTTTTTGCAGAAATAAGACATGCATATCATGAATTTAATATGGTTGAAGAAGCAATTTACCAAATATCACAGGATGATGAAAAAAACATATCAAAACAAGGTGACAAAATATATGAAGTATTAATATCAAATGACCCAGAAATAGAACTTGAAAAATACTATGATATAGCACCAAATAGTTACTTAAAAGAATTTGCAGGAATATCATATTTGACAAAAGAATTTGGAGATAGAAAAGTTGATAGATCATCTCTATATTTGAAAAATGTAAGCAATATAACAGAAGAAATGCAAATAGAAATTTTAAAACGAGACAAGATAGATTATGTATTTCAGAGTTTGTCTATAATTTCAATTGTACCAATTCTAGGATTAGAGCCTTTAAAAAACTGGTCAATAGGCAATTTTAGTTTTACACAAAACTTCTATTGTGGAAAATCAGGCATGATGGTTCAAATATTGGTAATATTGCTTACAGTACTATGTTATTTATTACTTAGAAAAATAAAAAACAATGGATCAACAGATAAAAATGTACAAAACACAGAAAACCCTTGGCAAGCAAAAGTATATAAAAATCCTATAGGTAAAAGAATTACAAATCTATTTATACCTAAACAAGGAACAAAAACATATATAAAAATACAGAAGCTATTAAAAGATTCAGCATCTAAGCTGAAGATGGAATGGCTGTATGTAAATAGAATAGTAATAGCAATAGTTGCATTTATCGTTTCATTAATTATATTTGTACAATTACATATAACAGCCATAAACTGGATATATACAGAGCCGACAACAGATTATGACATAATGGGAGGAATGACAGGTTCAGAATTAGTTGAAGCACAAGAACTAACAGAAAGTGATAATAGATTTTTAAATATGTTTAGAGGAAATCGCAAAACGACAGTAGATGATATTTACAAAGCCATGGAAAGATCTGATGATTATGAAGATGCAGAGGAAGAACAAATATCATTAGCAGCACAAAGAGTTTGGGATAAATTACAAAAGGTAAATAGTGAATACCTAGATTGGTTCGAAGTATTAATATCATTTGCAATTATGATAGTAGCATTTATGAGTCCAATTTGGCTTATGTATTTCCAATTAAAAATGCGTCAAATGGAAATGGAAGATGAAGTAATGCAATTCCAGACTATAATTTTGATGCTTATGAGAATAGAACGTGTAAATGTTGAAATTATACTAGAATGGCTAGAACGTTATGCAAACATATTTAAAGAACCAATTTCAAAATGTGTTAACAACTATGAAGCAGGAGCGTGGGAAGCTTTAGAAGAATTAAAAAATGAAACAAACTATCAACAATTTATAAGGATAGTAGAAAGTTTACAAGCAGCAGTTGAAAAAATACCAATTAGAGAAGCTTTTGATGAATTAGATTCTGATAGAGACTATTATCAAGCTAAACGTAGAGAGTCAAATGACAGATTAATATCAAGAAAAGCGATGATAGGAAAAGTAATTGGATTTGCACCAATGGTTGTAATGTTTGTTGGATATTTAATTATCCCACTTGTATTTATTGGATTGACAAGTATGTCGAGCTCAATGGCAAGCATAGAATAATATATCAAAAAGAGGAGATGAATACTTATGGAAAACGCTTCAAAAGCATTGCTTATGGCAGGAGGAATGCTACTTGCAATTTTATTAGTAACTTTATTAGTGTATGCTTGGGGGATGTTTTCCGAGTATCAAAATGCCAAAGCAGATTTAGCAGAGATTGAGGATACAGCAGAATTTAATGAACAACTTTCTCAATATGACAGAGATGATGTTGATGGTTATACATTGCTATCACTTATAAATAGAATAATTGATTATAACGAAAGAAATACAACAGATAGTGTTTCAGAACAAGAAAAATATCCTTGTATAACTTTGACAATAAAGATGGATGAATCAGGAAAAGATGATAAAAGAAAAATGTTAACTTATGATAATACTATTAGGCTGTTTACAAAAGAACAGTATGCTGAAAATGAACTTTCAGCAAAAAATAGAAACTTATCGACATCTTTTAGAAATGCAATTGAAGAAAAAATTAATAATGGATTAGGAAGTTTAGAACCCATCAAAGCAGAAAAGGTAGCAAGAAGTATTTCATCAATTTTTAAAACAGCAGATCAAATTGATGCAGATGCTGAAAGACAATATGGAGTTGCTGATGCTACAACAAGAACATATGTATACAAAGTAATGATTAATGAATATAATACAGCTTCAGGAGAAAGTTTAACAATTGATGATATTAATGAATTAATCATACCTTCAACTCCTGGTTCTATCAATAGCAATGAATATTATACATATGCATGCCAATATTATGAATATATGCAATTTAAAAGAGGAATATTTAAATGTACAAATTTAGAATATAGTGATGAATCATCAACAGGAACAGGGAGAATAAGTAAAATGGATTTTGAATTTACAGGAACAATTAATTAAGGAGTAATCTATGGAAAATGCAGCAAAAGCTTTATTTATAGCAGCAGGAGTGTTACTAGCAATATTATTACTAACACTTTTTAGATATTTGTCAAGTCAAATGTCAGATAGTGTAAAAGATATATATGACCTACTCGACCAATCTGATGTGGCAGAATTTAATCAACAATTTATAGCTTATGAAGGAAGATCAAATTTAACAATACAAGATGTTGTAACAATAGTAAATTTAGCAAAAGATGCTAATAAAGCACAAAATGCACCAGCACCTGTTAATGTACAAGTTATAGTAGTAAATGGAGCTACAAGTGAAGATTGGGCTGTCAAGTATAAAGATATGAGTACAGAGCAAATTATAGAAGCTAATATCGAAGATGTAAAGAATAACGCAACATACTCTTGTGCAAATGGTATAGTAACATTTGATGCAGATACAGGATTAATAAATAGTATTACTATTACCAAAAATACTCCTTAAGACTAAACTTGTAAAAATAATAAGCAATTTGAAGGAATTTGAAAAAATTATGAAAAAAATATTGATTTTTATATTAATTATAGTTATTATAATAGTTGCAATCTTTTCAGTAAAATATTTTAATTATAAGGCAGAGCTTAATGAACTAAAAAAAGTAAATGCAGAATATGAAGCTTACTTAAATAAAGAAATTTATGGTACTGATATAGGAACAGTAATAAATAAGGCAGTTGATAGTAATGAAAAGAACTCTGTTCCAAAAGATGAGCAAGGTTTTTATATACAAAATGATACAAATTCAATTAAAATAGAAATTAAAATAATAGATAATGATACAACATATCAAATGGAAACACTATACAGTGGAGGAATGACAACATTTGTTCAATACTATAGTTCAATTACTTTTGAATGTACAGAAATAGAGTATAATTCAAAAGGAAGAGTAAATTATATGTTATTTGAACAAAGAACAATGTAAATATTAATTAGATATTAACATTAGGTAAAATAAATTATTCCATAAGATTTATTTTATCTATATAAAATAAAAAATAAATAAGAAATATATAATAAGGAGGAATTAATTATGGAAAACGCTTCAAAAGCATTAATTATAGCAGGAGCTATATTACTTGCAATTTTATTAGTATCATTAGGAATAATGGTATACAACAATGCAAAAGAAACTGCATCAGGAGGAAATTTAGATACAGAAGAGGCACAAGCTTTTAACACAAGAATATCTCAATATTGTGGAACTAGAAAATCTGCTACTGATATGACATCTTTAGTAGATGCAATAGCTGCATCTAATGGTGCTCAAACAAGAGTAGCAACAGCTGAAAGACATGTTGTTAATGTTGAAATTACTGGTACTAGTGCATATATCAGTGGAAACTCGACAGCCTTAAATGCAGCGACTCTTAACAGTGCAGCAACACCATATCCAACTTTTTCAAATGGTACTACATTTACTGCTACTTATCAAACTGGTTCTGATGGATATATAAATCAAGTTACAATAAGTGATGAAGGTGGAACAGCAACACCATAAAATTTTCATATTTCTAAAGGAGATAAATTATGGAAAATGCATCAAAAGCATTAATTATAGCAGGGGCTATAATAATTTCAATAATGGTTATATCATTAGCAGTACTTGTATTTAATAGAATGGGTGGAGAGGCTAAAGAGCAAGCTAATATGGACGAAGAGCAGATAGCTGCATTTAATTCTAAGCTTACTCCATATTTAGGTAGACAGAGTGGTTCGCAAGTAAATGCATTAATACAATATGTTATTTCTGCGAACAACTCAGCTGTAAGTTCAAGAGATGCAACAAAAGCTATAACAATTACATTCCCTATTACAAGTGGGAATAATACAATTCAAGTAATAACAGATGCTTCGACAGGAGGTATGTCTGTAAATTATGGAAGTACAGGGATAAAGAAAGTAACAACAGGGGCAAACAGTTATTATGATGTAGCTGGAGAATATGATTCAAATGGTTTACTTACAACAATAACAGTTACTAATACTACATCAACACCAACAACACCATAATTTAATAAAGTAAAGAAAGGAGACATGTAAATGGAAAATGCGGCAGAAGCCTTGATGATGGCTGGATCAGTATTAATATTTATAATAGCATTAACTGTTACTATGTCTTCTTTTACTACTTTAAGAGCAGGTATAGATGACCTATTAGATCAAGCAGAAACTATTGAATTAGCGAAAGACTCTGAGGGTTATATAAATTATATGGAAAGCAAAGCTCAAGGTTCTGTAAGAAAAGTAGGAATCGAAACAATAGTTCCAACTATATCAAGAGCAATGAAAGAAAATTATGTTGTATATATAAAATTAAACAATATTAATGATGTAACATACCAACAACCATCTTATGAAAACGGAGTGTTTGTTACAGTTGCAACAGAAAATGTAAGTATAAATATAGATGGTACAAATCAAACGATTGTATCAATAGGAGATAAACTTATAAAAGTAACAATCGGCTATGATACAAATCAAGATATAAATAACAAATTAAAAGATAAATTATATGAAGATATAAAAGATAAAACATTTTATGAATATTTAGGAGAATATCAAGAGAATAATCTAAGTGTACCAGATGCAGAAAAAGTAAGACATAGGATTATCACATATATAGATACAGAATGTTTTTCAACACCATAAAGGCTTGAAAAAAATATATAAAAATGATATAATATGAATAGTTATATTATTTTTTGAAAGGAAGGAAAAAATTATGTTAGGAGATTCAGCAACAACAGTAGTTGTAATAATTATAGGAACAATAATATTATTTGTATTTCCACTTATGACTATGGCAGATCAAACAGATAAAGCTAATCAATTGCAAGCTCAAACAATAGTTACAAACTTTGTAGATGAGGTAAGAAAAACAGGAGTAATAACACAAGAAGATTATGATAATCTTATAACTGAGCTTTCAGCATTAGGTGAAGTATATGATGTTGCAATTACTGTACAAAAAGTAGATGGAAACTCATCGAAGAAACAAGATGCTACATATGTTACAATTGGTGATAATAGATATATTGTAATGTATAATACTCAAGTTACTGAAAGTTTTCCTTTATACTTATCTGAGGGAGATATAATAGTTACTACTGCAGATAAGATAAGTTTTTCAATTAGTGATGAGTTAAGAAATGCAGTATATAGAGTAACAGGTAGTGATCAAAATGCAAAAAGATTAGAAGCTTCAGGTATGGTAACAACTACAGCTACAAATAATTAAAATATAATAAAAAGGTTAAAGGGGAACAAACATGTAATTTTGATATTATTAAATATTAAAAATTAGATGTTTGTTTCCCGATAATTTTTTAAACTTAAGAAGGGAATTACATATGAAATTACAATCTTTAATAATTATATTTGTAATACTAGTAATGCCAATGACTATGGTTTTAACAGATTATATAGATAAGAAAATAGAAATATTAGAAACTGAAATGGATTATGATACTAAGCTTTTCAATTCAACAGCAGATGCTATAAAAGCATATCAGTTAAACAATGTAAATAATGCACTAGGAGATGTAACAAACGAAAGAATAGAAGGAATAGAAGCTGCAGTAAATACATTTTATAATTCACTAGCTTCTAATTTCAATTATACTGGTTACAACTCAACTGTAATGGATGAATATGTTCCAGCAGTAGTTTTTACTTCTTATGATGGCTATTATATATATTCACCTTATAATAATGCATTAACAGATGTAGCAGATCACCAAGTTGATACAAGCTATAGTGAAAAAGGAGAACTTACAAATGGTCTGAAACCATATGTTTCTTATTCATCTAGATATACAACAACAGATGGAGATATAGATGTTGTTATTACATATACATTAGGTAATTATATAACTATTCAAGGAATTATTAAGGATAGTCTGAATGCTTCTCAGTATGTATATGATTATGGTTATTTATATTCGATTGCTAGTAGAAGAAATGATGAAGGTATTTATTACGATAATAGTGATGGTTCATATTGGTACAATGGAGTTCAATTTACAGCTAGTGATACTGAAGAATTAAAAGAAAAAATACCAAGTACAGATCCCAATAGTCTTACTCTTGAAGAATATTCTTATGTAAAAATAAATGGAAAAAAATATTATCTTGACGAAAATTATTATACACCAACAAGAAATCCTGATGATGTAAGGACAGGTGATGTCGATTATGGAGGAGGTACAGTTCCAGCAAGTTCGGCAATTTTCTTTATAGATGAAAATGGAGCCAGAAATTATAACCAAACCAAAGGATATAGTACATCGAATTATGACACAGATAATGAGACCTTTTTAGCATATTGTCGTGCAATAAAAAAGAATAAAAGTGCATATGAATATTATAAAAATGCATATGAATTTTCTATGAATGTTCTTAAAAATGGAGTAACAGACTATAAAGATAAATGCGGAACAGAAATTAATGGAGGATATGGTTTAAGTTCATTAATGGCAAGTAATTCTAAATATTGGGGTGTAGATGATAGTCAAGATATAATTTCAATTCAAGATTATGGAGATATTTCAATTTTTGATGGAAATATAGAAGAAACATCTTCAAACTTTAACCAGCACAGAAGAGCAATAATAAGATATGTAATAGAAACAAATCTTTCTGCATCAATTTCAGGTTTTGCATCTCAGGTAGGTGCTACTACTTCATTTGTAATGCCAAAAATTTCAGATGACGATTGGGAAATTATCCAAAATGAAGTTTGTGCAATTGGATTTTTACAAGGAATGAACTTAAGTGCTAAAAGATATAATGGGTATGCAGTTGTATCAAATTCATTAACAAAAGATTGGATAGATGAAAATGATATATATATATTAACAAATATTGCATCAATAGGTGATATGTATTGCAAAGTAAATGATAGTAATATTTATAGGCGGTACTAATATAAAACCTAAAGGATCGGGTTCAGGTGATTTGACTTATTATCCAGGACTTTGGAAATTAGACTTTGAAAGAAAACTAGACTCAAGTTCAGGAAAAAACAAATTTTATGTTGCTAATTCCGCATATGGAAGTTATACAAGTATATATGGAAGTAGTAAAATAACGCCTATGACTAATGGCACGTACGAATATATGAAGAATGCAGATGCTACATTAAAGAAGGCTTATTATGTTGCGTTAGGAAGAGAAAGATGGGGATCATACAATGTTAATAATACAAATTTTGAAATATATTATACCACAGAAAATGAATATTTCTTAAAAGATTATAAATAGATAATTAATAAAAAAACCTCTTTTCTGAAACAGAAATGTTTGGGAAAAGAGGTTTTTTGTTAAATTTTGTGTATAATAGTATTGAAAAAATAGTCCATTATTATCTGAAATTAGAAAATCTATTTCTATTATTTCATTTATTTCTTAATAATCATAGATCCAATTTCAGTTACTGTTCCAGCACCTTGTGTTAAAACAATATCATTTTCTTTAACATTAGATTTTAAATAATTTACACATTCGTCAAAGTCTGGGATATATTTAGCATCTTTTCCTAAACTACAAATTCTATCAGCCAAATCCTTTGAAGAAATTCCATATGTATTTTTTTCTCTAGCTGCATAAATATCTAAAATAATGATATTATCAAAATTAAGCAAAGCCTTAGCAAAATCATCTAATAGCATTTTAGTCCTGCTATATGTATGAGGTTGGAAAACAACCCAAGATTGATTATATTTTTTATTCATTAAAGCCTTTGCTGTTGCTATAATTTCAGCTGGGTGATGACCATAATCATCATAAACACTAGCACCATTTACTTTGCCTTTAAACTCAAATCTTCTTAAAGCTCCTGTAAATGAAAGTAAAGCATTTTTTATAGTTTCGTATTTGATGCCATAATAATCACATAAAGCAATACAAGCTAAGGCATTTAACACATTGTGCATACCAGGAACATTCAGTTTTATTCTTCCATAAAAAGAATTTTTTGAATATACATCAAATTCTGGGAAACCATCATTATCAAAAACAATATTTACTGCAAAAAAGTCAGTATTTTTATTAGTTATTCCATAACTAAGAGAAGTTCCTTTTGCATATTGTATTAAATCTAAAGCATTTTTATCATCACCATTCACGACAAGTAAACCATCATCAGGCAAAAGTTTTACATATTTTATAAAAGCATTTTTTATATTCTCAAAATTTTTAAAATAATCCAAATGATCATTATCGATATTTAAAATAATCTCAGCTTTTGGACTAAATTTTAAAAAGCTCTCAACATATTCACAAGCTTCAATAATAAAATGTTCGCTATTTCCAACTTTATAATTTCCATCAATATTTCTTAGATCAGCACCAACCTGTATAGTTGGATCTTTTAAACCTGCTAGAAAACAAAGTGAAACCATAGACGTTGTAGTGCTTTTTCCATGTGTGCCAGAAATAGTTATAGTATCTTTATAACATCTTGTAAGCTCACCTAAAAAATCTGCTCTTTCAATAATTGGAATATTTTTTGCTTTTGCTGTTACAAGCTCTATATTATCTTTTTTTATTGCTGCAGAATATACAACAATATCTTGATTAGTAATATTTTCAGCTTTATGACCAATAGAAATCTCAATTCCTGCTTTTTCTAATTTTTTTGTGATTTCAGATTCAACATTATTGCTTCCTGAAACTTTAAAACCAAAATTAAGTAAAATCTCGGCAATGCCACTCATACTAACACCACCAATACCTACCATATGTACTTTCTTATACTTTTTTAATTTTTCAATATTAGGCATAATTGTCTCACTCCTGTAAAATAAAAATCCACTACCCATTATATACTTATTCTATGGATTTTTCAATAAAAAAGTGAAAATTTTTCATTGGGGTCGTTTCTTTTTGCAAAAGGGTCGTTTCCTTTCGCGAAAGGAAACGACCCTTTTGCAAAAAGAAACGACCCC
>CALXCB010000015.1 GCA_944386695.1 uncultured Clostridia bacterium
GCTTATTAGAAAGATAAGTAACACCTGGTACATTTCCTTTGGAAAATTTTTTGGCTAATTTGCTTTTGTTTTTATCATGTAAATGTCAATAGTTTTTGTAGTTTTTTGGCAAAAAAATATGTAGGATTTTGGCAAAAGTATTTGGAGGGGGAAAGCCCCTCTTTTAAAATCTTTCTTTAGTAAATTCTTTAGCTAGATTATCAACAAATGCTTCAATATTTATTGTCTTGTCTTTCTCTATAGTATTTTTATATGCATTCTTACAAATATCTATAACATCATCTATTTCAAAACCCTTATACTTTGAAATTGGCAAATTATTACAAATATTATTTATATTATCAATATCATAATTTGTTGTATTTGTCAAGTGAAAAATGGACCATTCAGGGAAATTTAATCATATTACAAAAATATTACAAGTTGCCATATTCTTCCATTTGAGTATGGCAATAATATTTTAATACAGATTCCAAATAATCTTCATTCATCATACATTTTCTCATGTTTGCACTTAATGTCTTTCTTTTTACATCATTGTTTTCTATATATCTTTTTAACATTGATATTGAATATTTTCTTATTATATTTAAACATTCTTGTGAATTTTTATTTATAACTCTACTTTCATCTTCATCATAATTCATATCTAATAACCAATGGAAACTTTCAACTTGCCAGTGGTTTCTTGTATAGTATAATAACTTTTCTGCTGTTGTATTTTTGCTACTTAAGTAACAACTAATTTCTTTCGTTTTCTTTCCATCTCTCTCTATTTCTCGTTTTACTGCAAATATCTTTTTTAATCCTTTCCATTCTGATATGTAATCTGTGAAAAATGCTACTTCGTTTAATACATAACATGTTCTTTTTTCTATTCTTCCATGACTTTTCTCTATTGTACTATATGTTTCATATTCACAATCTTTATCTGCGATGTCCATATATTTATCTTCAAACATTGCATATACATCTTCATAAAACCTTCCTTGATTTGCCTTTAATTGCAATACATAATCTCCTCCATTATTTACTATTTTCTCTGCTGTTTCCTTTTGACAATGCATTGCATCCAATGTTACTATTGCTCCGTTTATATTTAGCTCATCTAGTAATTCTCTTACTGCTGAAATTTCATTGCTTTTACTTTCTATTACTTTTTGACCTAAACTTAAACTTTTATCTACTAAAAGAGCTGTTACTATATGCATTGGTCGTTCATGTTCTTTCATTGATGCTGTACTACATACCGTTTTTCCATCTATACTTATTTCTCTTTCTTTTATTTTAATTTTTGTTTCAAAGACATTATTAAATATTCCATAAAGACATAATTCTAAATGGTTTGGATTTACAATCTTCAATATATTTGATAATGTGCTTAAGCATGGTACATTATTCAATTCAGTATACTTTTTTAAAAAATTTATTCGTTCTTCTGAAAATTCTATTATCATTTCTAAATCAGTACAACCTGAAATCATACCACATACAAGCATAAACAGTATATCTGATAATTTATATGTTATATGTGATTGACTTCTTGGGTCTTTTACTAATTCAAAAAAAATATCTAATCTGCTTTTTATATTCATCTTCATCACCTTTACTATTTTATCAGATTAGATATTTTTTTTGAATTACTTTTTGTAATATTGAAGAACACTCTGCTTTAACTGTTGCTAAGCAAGAAGGTATCCAGGAAGGTGAAAAATCTGGCATTCAAAAAGGTAAACTCTCTATAATACAAAATTTATTAAATTCTGGTATAAAAATAGATGAAATATCTAAAATAACAGGTTTATCTCAAGAAGAAATTAATGATTTGCTTGATAATAAAAATATTCTCAAAGACAATAATTAAAAGCAAATTACCTTTTATCTATTTTTTAATTTATTCGAAACAGGTAAAAAATCTAAAAAGATCCAAAATTATTAAACTTATTTTGTCTAATAATTTTGGTTTCTTTCAAATATATTTATAAATGTATTTTTATTAGCAACTTAACTACAATCTTATTTTATGGTATTATACACTTGATTTAAAATATCATATCTTTGCCCTATAATATTTTTATAAAATTCTTTTCTTACAAGAGATATACATTCTATATTGCTAATGAAATTATTTATTTCGTCAATATTTATATTTGTAAAAATTCTCTTTATTGCAATATTACATTCTTTATTTTCTTTTTGTTTTATATAAGACATATAATTAATCTTTTTACCATTTTCTTTTAAACATGAATAACAATTTATTGCTAAATTTTTTAATTCTGTATTATTAATTTTCTCAATTTCTTCATCTTCAAGCATTGGGTTTAAACATGAACCACAATCATAAATTGGAGAAAATGTGATTTTTCCTGTATTTTTATTTAATATAAAACCCCAATTTCCATTATGCCTATCAGTATTTCCAATTAGACTATCTATAATGAACATTTCCCAGAATTTTTGCTTTGTTTCTTTTATATCAAGCATTTTACTTTCTTCTATAACCTCCATAATGTCACTTAATTCTGTTTCTATTTTTTTATCTGGGTTAGTACTTAATGCTAAGTTTTCAAACTCATATAATATTTTTTCATCATCAGTGAAATCTTCACAAGCACATACAATTTTTTCTTTTCCTTTATACTCATATTTTCCTAAAATTGTATTTTGTGTTTTAAAACCTACTATTCTAAAAATATTACTTCCTACATATTCTGAAAAAGCATTATTTATATAAGATATCTTTTTATTCTTTTCTCTAATAGGATCAGGAAATTTTACTAAATATTTTTTATTATTATAAATTAGAGTTTTCTTTTTTTCGGATCCTCTATAATTATTAAGTTCCTCTATTGCATTTGTAAAATCAATCATTATTTTTCCTCCAATTAATTCTATATTTTCTATTCTATATTAACTCAATTGGTATATAATTGTTTTTTTCATCTATTGGAAATAATTTATCTTTCATACAAATTACTCCACCATTTCCAACTTGCATTCCAAATTTTTTAACAATATAGAAATTTTTAATAGCTTCTTTTCCTGGGTTAGCACTTTTCTTTATTTCAATTGGATAAACTACATTATTGTAAATTATTAATAAATCAATCTCTTTTCCATTATTGTCTCTATAGTAATATAAATATTTTCTTGCATTTAATCCTTTATTGGCATATGATTTTATTATTTCTGTAATAACATATGTTTCAAATATAAATCCACTATATGCACTCTTTTCTAAAGTTACTGCATCTAAATATCCTGCTAAATAACAAGCAAGTCCTGTATCCATAAAATATATTTTAGGTCTCTTTACAATTCTTGCAACATCATTATTAAAATATGGCTGTAATAAATATACTAATCCTGTATTAGTAAGTATTGAAAGCCATCTATCTCCTGTAGATGTTTGAATTCCAACTCCATTACATATATCTGTCATATTTAGTTCTTGAGCAGTTCTTGCAGCAACATTACTAATAAATTTTAAAAATTTTAATTCATCTTGTATATTAATAAGTTGTCTTATATCTCTTTCTATATAGGTTTTAATATATGTTTCATAAAAATTTTTCCTATCTATTTCTTCATTTTTATAAAGATCAGGATAACTTCCTCTTATTATCCTTTCATACAAATCTCTTGTCATAAATTTCTTGGTTAAATCTTTTTTGTTCAAAATATCCCATGCAGGAATAAATGCTTCTTCTGATTTTCCTTCTATTTCTCTATTGCTTAAACCATACAAATCTAAAATTCCAACTCTTCCTGCTAATGATTCTGTAACTTTTTCCATTGTTTGAAATATTTGAGAACCTGTTAAGTAAAATAATCCATTATATTCTATTTGATCATTTTCTAAATTTTCTAATCTTTTTTGATCTACTATTATTTTTATATATGACAATATTTTTGGAGCATATTGAAATTCATCGATTATTAAAGGTGGTTGATAGGTTCTTAAGAAAAGCTCTGGATCTTCTGTTGCTAGCATTCTATTATCCAGATTATCTAATGTTACATAATTTATTTTTTTGTTATTTTCTTTTCTTATTTGGTTTAATAAGGTTGTTTTTCCAACCTGCCTTGGTCCTGTTACTATAACTACAGGAAATGTTTTTGACATTTGGTTTATTTCACTTTCAATCGTCCTTTTTATATATTTACTCATAAACCTTACCTCCTTATCATTCATCTAATTTTATATGTACATCTTTTAATTGTTGTTCTGTAACCTTAGATGGTGATCTCATCAATAAATCTCTTGCTCTCTTATTTTTAGGGAATGCTATTACTTCTCTTATGTTTTGAGAATCTTCTATTAGCATTATCATCCTGTCAATACCTGGTGCTGCACCAGCATGTGGAGGAGTTCCGTATTGAAAAGCATTATATAATGCTCCAAATCTTGTTTTTACATCTTCTTCTGTATATCCTGCAATTTCAAAGGCTTTTACCATTATTTCTGGATTATGGTTTCTTACTGCTCCTGATGCCATTTCATATCCATTACATACTAAGTCATATTGATAAGCTAAAATATCTAAAGGATCCTTATTTTCTAATGCATCTAATCCTCCTTGTGGCATAGAAAATGGATTGTGTGAAAAATCTATTGTTCCTTCATCTGATAATTCATACATTGGAAAATCTACTATAAAACAGAATTTATATACATTTTTTTCAATCAAATCTAAACGTTTACCTAATTCTATTCTGACTAATCCTGCTATTTTTTGGGCAATTTCTAATTTATCTGCAATAAAGAATAAACTATCATTTTCTTTTAGTTCATATTCTTTTTTTAATTTTTCTAATATTTCAGATGTTATAAATTTTGCAATTCCACCTTCTAATATTCCTTCTTGATTTAATTTAGTCCATGCTAAACCTTTTGCACCACACTCAGTTTGTGCAAATTCTCCCATTTTATCAAAGAATTTTCTTCCTTGTGATGCACCACCTGGTACTATTATTACTTTAACTGTTTTATCTTTAAATGCATTAAATTCTGTATTTTCAAAAAGTAATGTTACATCTTGTATTATTAGAGGATTTCTTAAATCTGGTTTATCTATACCATACTTTTCCATTGCTTCTTTATAAGGAATTTTTACAAATTCACCTTCATCAATTTTCCAATTTGAAAACTTCCTAAAAACAAATGGCACAACATCTTCCATTACTTTAAATACATCTTCTTGTGTACTAAATGCCATTTCATAATCTAATTGATAAAATTCACCAGGTGCTCTATCTGCCCTTGGGTCTTCATCTCTAAAACATGGAGCTATTTGATAATATTTATTAAATCCAGAAACCATAAGCAATTGTTTAAATTGTTGTGGTGCTTGTGGTAATGCATAAAATTCTCCAGGATTTAGTCTACTTGGCACAAGGTAATCTCTTGCTCCTTCAGGTGATGAATTAGCTAAAATTGGTGTTTGAATTTCATAAAAGCCTAACTCATCCATTCTATCTCTAAATGCCTTTAATATTTTAGAACGAAGTAAGATATTTTTATGTAATTTGTCATTTCTTAGATCCAAAAATCTATATTCTAATCTTAAATCTTCTCTTGCTTCAACTTCTGAATTTATTTCAAATGGTAATTCAGATTTGCATTTTCCCAAAACTTCAATTTTATTTGCAATTACTTCAATATCACCTGTTGGCATTTTAGGATTTTTGCTTGTTCTTTCCACAACTTTTCCTTCAATGTGGATACAGCTTTCCTTTACAAGTTCTTTAGCTTGTGTTTGTAAATCTTCATCATTTATAACTATTTGCGTGATCCCATCCTCATCTCTTAAGTCTATAAAAACCATTCCACCTAAATTTCTGATTTTTTGAATCCAGCCTGCAAGTTCTACATTTTCCCCCACATTTTCTAGTCTTAATTCTCCTAAATTTTTTGTTCTATACATATAATTTATCTCCTTTCTTGGAAATAGTTATGACTTTTTCCAATCTCATAATTCTTAAAAAGATATTCTCCTCTTTTAAATAAAATATTCATTTAATACTTTTTCTAATTCATCTTTTTTCTCTATTGTATTTATTTTACTTCTAAAATTACTAGAGTTTGGTAAATTTTTACTGTAAGCTGCTAAATGTTTTCTAAATTCTTTTATTGCTATTATTTCACCTTTTTCTTTTATAATTAGATTTAGATGTTCTTTTATAATTTTTAATTTTTCAGATATAGTTACATCTTCTAATTTCTCTCCTGTTTTTAAATAATGTATTATTTTTTCAAATATCCAAGGATTTCCTATAGATGCTCTTCCTATCATAATTCCATCTACCCCTGTTTTTTCAAACATCTCTTTAGCTGTTAATTCATCTACTATATTTCCATTTCCTATTACAGGAATATTTACAGATTCTTTTACTTTTTTTATAATTTCTAAATCTACTTCTCCTGAATAATACTCAGTTCTTGTTCGTCCATGAATTGCAATTGCCGAAATTCCTACTTCTTCTGCTATTTTTGCAATGTTAAGTGCTACAATATTACTATTATCCCAACCTTTTCTAATCTTTAATGTAACAGGAACTCTAGAATTTTTAGCAACAGCTTCCATAACATCTTTTGCTTTTGTTAAATCTAATAAAAGCTTGCTCCCATCTCCATTCTTTACAACTTTTGGTGCAGGACATCCCATATTTATATCTACTATATCTGCTATATTCGAAACATATTTTGCAGCATATGCCATCGCTTCTGGATCTGAACCAAAAATTTGAATAGCTACTGGTCTTTTTTCTCCTTCTAAATTCATTAATTTTTTAGTTTTTTCATCACCATAATAAATGGCTTTGCTACTTACCATCTCTGAACACACAAGTCCTGGGTTGAATTTTTCACATATTACTCTAAATGGCAGGTCTGTTATACCTGCCATTGGAGCTAATAATATATTATTTTTTAATTCTATATTTCCTATTTTTAATTCGTGTAAATACATCTAAATGCTCCTATTTAATAAATATTGTTTTCTTTCTATTGCCACTAATATTTAGTAATAATCCTATACATATAAAGCTTGTTATCATTGAGCTTCCTCCATAACTCACAAAAAGTAATGGCACTCCTGTTATTGGAACTAGTCCTAATGTCATTCCTATATTTTCTGTCATGTGAAATAAGAATATTCCACTTATCCCAGCTGCAATATATGCACCCAAGTCATCTTTGGCTGTTTTTGCAACATAAAGTGATTTTGTTATAAGTGTTACATATATAAGAACAATTCCTCCTGCTACAATAAATCCCATTTCTTCACCTATTGCAGAAAATATAAAGTCTGTAGTTTTAGGTGATAAATATCCTAATTGTGTTTGATTTCCATTTAAAATTCCCATTCCTGTAAGTTCACCTGCACCAATAGCTATTTTTGATTGAATTACATTGTATCCAGAGCCTCTTGGATCTGATTCCGGATTCAAAAAGACATCTATTCTTGTTTTTGCATGTTCTGGTAATACGAAAAAATACAGTATTGGCAAAGAAATGACTGCTACAACTATTGCTGTAATTATATATTTTCTATCTATTCCAGCTACAAATAACATCAAAATAGCTGCAACTATATATGCAAGTGCTGTTCCATAATCAGGCTGCAATATAATCAAAAATACTGGTATTAAAACAGTTAATAACACTAATACTAACTTCCATATAACATTTATTTCATTTTTTCCTTTTTCTTGCACCTTTACTATCGTCGCTGATGTAAATAAAATCACCGCCACTTTAGCAAATTCTCCTGGTTGAAGCGAAAATGCTCCTATATTAAACCAACTACTGGCACCATTTATAGCTTTTGTAAATAATACTGCTACCAGAAGTATTAAAGATATTCCATAAAATATTATTGATAACTTTCCTAATACTTCATAATCAATCATAATCACTACAATCATTATTACTATACTTACAACAAACCATACTATTTGTTTTTTTAAATCTTCAAAATTGTCATTATATGTTGTTGAATATAATGCTACAAAACCAATCGCACAAAGTAAAAGAGCTGCTATTAGTATCCACCATTCCATATTTTTCAAAATTTTATTTCTCATTTTTAGATTTATTCCCTTCTAACAGTATAAATCTGATTTGAAAAGAAGTTATTTGCTTATTTTTCACTCTTCTTCTCCTTCTTTTTGCTTATTTTCTTTATTGGTGGATGTTTCTTTGTTTTTTTCTTCATTGCTATTTGCCTTTTTTTCTTCGTTTTGCTTGGTAGGTGCTTGATTCTTGACTGATTCATTTTCTTCTTTTGGTTTATTACTTTCTTTTTCTTGACTTTTTACTTGCTTAGAATTTTCTTTTTCTTGAGTTTCTTCCTTTTTAGGAATTTTTGATTTTGTATCCTCCATATTTAATTTATTTTCTTGGTTGGTTTTACTTAGTTTTCTAGTTTCTTCTTTTATATTTATTATTGGAATATTCGCATATAATGCGGGTACTCCTTGCACTCCATCTTCATTTGTTTCTGTTGTTAATCTAACATCCATAGCATCTTCATCTATATCTATATATTTTTTTATTACTTCTATTATTTCTCTTCTCATTAAGTCTAAGAAATCTGCTGAAACGTTTGCTCTATCTTGCATTAAAACTAAATGTAGTCTTTCTTTTGCAGTATCTTTAGAACTTGATTTTAACAATTCTTTTTTCTTTGCTTTTTTAAAAATGTTTTTAATGTTTTCAAACATTTACCTTACCCTCCTGCTTTGATTTACCTATTGTAAGTCAATACATTTATTTTCTTGTGTAAAAAACTAATTTTCTTTACTAAATAATCTTTTAATTTTTGCCCATAATCCTTTTTCTCTTCCCGGAATTGTTACTTCAATATCTTCTCCTAGTATTCTTTTTGCAATTTCTAAATATGCTTTTCCAGAAGGTGCTTTTTTGTTTTGAATAACTGGCTCTCCTTTATTAGTTTGTGTTATTATGTACTCGTCGTCTGGTACAACTCCAATTAAATCTATTGATAATAAGTCTACGATGTCGTCTACGTCCATCATTTCACCACGTTTTACCATATTAGGTCTTATTCTATTTACTATTAATTCTGGGTTTCTTATCTCTGATGCTTCTAGTAATCCTATAATTCTATCAGCATCTCTAATAGACGATATTTCTGCTGTTGAAACAACTATAGCTCTAGTTGCTCCTGCTATTGCATTTTTAAATCCTTGCTCGATTCCTGCTGGGCAATCTATAAGTATATAGTCAAACTCTTCTTTTAGTTTTTCTGTTAAACTTTTCATCTGTTCTTCATTTACTGCTGATTTATCTCTTGTTTGAGCCGCTGGCAATAAATATAGTTCTTTAAATCTCTTGTCTTTTATCAAGGCTTGTCTTAATTTACATTTATTTTCAACTACATCTACGATGTCATAAACAATTCTATTTTCTAGACCCATAACTACATCTAGGTTACGCAATCCTATATCAGTATCTATTAAAGCTACTTTTTTTCCTTCTAAAGCCAAGCTTGCACCTAAATTAGCTGTTGTTGTTGTTTTTCCAACTCCACCTTTTCCCGATGTAATAACTATAACTTCTCCCATAATTTTTTGTTCTTCCTTTCTTAGGATTTTTTGCTCCCAATATCATATAATGGATTTTCCAAAAAGTCAATAATTTGACATAAAAATCCAGAATATTTTTATACAAAAGTTGTCAAAACTATTAGCATGGATAAGTTTAATTTTTTTTGGCCTCAAGCCATTTATTTTGAAAAAAATATTGAAAATTATGTTTTAGGTAAAGAACTTCTATCAAAGTATAAAGATGTACCTAAAGTTGAAATTGAAAATCATAATAATATTGAAGAAATGCGAAAAAAACAAAACAGTGAATTTCCTTTTATGAAAAAAAATTTAATAATTGGAATTAGAAAAACTCATAAATTTGTAGATAATCATAAAGTTTCAGATTATCTTGTTCCTTATACTTCCTCTCGGTTGCACTGCTATGTGTTTATATTGCTATCTGGTTTGTAATTACAACAAATGTGCCTATTTAAGGCTTTTTGTAAATAGAGAAGAAATGCTAAATAAAATTATTAAAGTTGCTAATAAAGATTATTTAGAAAAAAATAAAGAGTCTGTTTTTGAAATTGGTAGTAACAGTGATTTAATTTTAGAAAACACAATTACTAATAATTTAATTTGGACTATAAATAATTTTGCCAATAGCCCTAACCAAAAGGGATTTTTGACTTTTCCTACTAAATTTGATATGGTGGACAGTATTTTAAAATTGAATCATAATGGTAAAATTATTATACGAATGAGTGTAAACCCAGATGAAATTATAAATAAAGTCGAACTTGGAACTTCTAGGCTAAAAGGAAGAATAGAAGCAATTAACAAGCTAAAAGATGCTAATTATAAAATTGGTATTTTAATTGCTCCTGTAATTTTTGTAGAAAATTGGAAAGAACTTTATGCAGATTTAATCAAAAAATTAAGCTTAGAACTTTCTAATACTGCAAAAAAAGATGTTTTTTTCGAAATTATTTTTATGACTTATAATTATGTTCATAAAAAAATTAATGAAGAAGCCTTTCCTAATGCAATAAATTTATATGATAAAAATTTAATGACAGGACGAGGTCGCGGAAAATATATGTATAAAAAAGATTTGCGTATTGATGGAGAAAATTTTTTCAGAGAAACACTCCACAAATTTTTTCCTGATAATCCTATTATTTATATCGTATAATTTATTTAATTATTAACAAAAAATTTGGAGCCAAAAAGAACCAGTCCTAATGGCTCCTAATGGTTCCACTATTTTTCTTTTGCTTCTAACATTAAATTAATCCCATCTTTTAGACCTTGTAAATATAGCTCTTTACAAATACTTCCTAGTTTTATATTATAATTTTCTTCAATTATATCTAATAACTGCTTATTTTTTTCTGCATCCTCTTCATCTATTTTTTTTATTTTATTTTCCACTTTTTTTATTGCCTCTATTATAATATTATCTATTACATCCCTTCTCTTTAAATAAAATTCTTCTAACATATTTCTCTCCTCCACTCCTTAGGTTTTCTTTTTTTGTTTTTTTTATTCTGTTTACTCTTTTTATTCCCAATATTTCTGATTATATCACCTCTGATTAATAAAAAGTTGGTAGATTTAAAAATTTTCTGAAATGATAGATATTTCTGAAGTATTTCTAGGGCAGATAGAACGTGGTGAATGTTCTTTAAGTATAAAAACTTTGACTAATATAGTCGCTTTTTCTGGTAGTTCTGCCGATTTTATATTATATGGAAATGATGACCCAAACTCTTATATTAATAAAATTAATAGAATGCTAAAATATTGCTCTAATAATACTTTAGAATTAATTTATAATTTAATACATGATATTCATAAATTTAATAAAAGTAGAAATCGACACTAATGAATAAATCTTTTTTCAATCGAGCATTCTCTCTTTTGAAAAAAGATTTATCCTATATTAAAAATTTTCAAAAAGGGACTGTCCACAATTAAAAATTGTCACATTTTTACTACCAGCTTGTCAAATTTAGAACTTACATACTTTTCTAACTTCTCCATAAATATATTGGGAGGAATTTCTTTTTTAGCCACCATCTCTAGTCCCTTTTCCCAACTAGCTGTTAATTTTGGATTTAACATATCTGGCATGGCTTGATTTACTATATCATAAATAAGGTCTCCTTTTTGAGTAGGTGTTACTATTTGAGTTTTCGTATTTATTTGAATATATGATATTTTTTCTAGTTTTTTTATTATTTCTCCTCTAGTTGCACTTGTCCCTATTCCTGCACCTTTTATTTGTTCACGAAGTTCTTCTTCTTCTATTAGCTTTCCTGCATTTTCCATTGCTAAAACTAAATTTCCTGAATTATATCTTGATGGTGGAGATGTCTCACTATCAGTTAATTCAAAATTCTGTACTTGAACAATTTCGTTTTTCCTTAAAGTATTTAATACTTCTAAATTTGTATTTTCTTTTTCATCTTTTTTACTTTCATTTTTTTCTTGTTCCAAAACATTTGATTTTTCTGAACTACCTTTTACTTCATCTTTTCTTTCTGGCTTTAAAACATCTAAAAATCCTCTTTTTAAACATACTTTACCATTTCCTAAAAACGTTTCTTTTTCTATATTTACTGTAACATTTACTTTGTTATATTCTGCAGGTGGATAAAATATTGCTAAAAACCTTCTTACTATTAGTTTGTAAACTTGTTTATGCAATTCACTCAATCCCTTGTAATTCTCAAACCCTTGACCTGTTGGTATTATTGCATAGTGGTCAGTTATTTTACTATCATTTACATATTTTGTTTTTATAAGATTAGTTGAATATTTTTCTTCTATCATTTTTTTGATAAAACCTTGTATCTCTTCATCTTGAAAATTCTTAGCTAAACCATTTAAATTTTTTCCAATTTCTTTCGCAACCGCTGTCGATAATACTCTAGCATCTGTCCTTGGATACGTAACTAATTTTTTTTCATATAAATTTTGTATTACTTCTAACGTTTCATCTGGCTTTATTTTAAATCTTTTTGTACATTGATTTTGAATTTCCGCTAAATTAAATAAAAGTGGTGCATTTTCTTTTTGCTTACTCTTTTTTATTTCTGTTACTACAGCTTTTTTTCCTTCAAGTGATGCTATAAATTTTTTTGCTACTTCTTCTTTCTTAAATCCACTTTCATTATATAATAATGGAGATTCATAAAGTGAAGATTTCTCATTTACCTTCCATTCAGCCGTAAAATTACCTTTCTCATTTGAAAATGTTCCTTGTACCTTATAATATTTAGTTTTTACAAAGTTTTTTATTTCTCTTTCTCTAGATACTATCATTCCTAAAACACATGTCATTACTCGTCCTACTGATATGGCTATATAATCTTGATTTAATGTTTTTGCTAATCGTCTCCCATATATTATTGATAAAAGTCTTGAAAAATTTATTCCTATTAAATAATCCTCTTTTGCTCTTAAATATGCACTATCTGATATACTATCATATTCGGATTCATCTTTTGCCTCTCTTATTCCTCTTAATATTTCTTCTTCTGTTTGTGAATCTATCCATACTCTTTTTATTTTTGCATTTGGATTCGGCTTTGCCATCATAAATACTAATCTTTGTATATATTCCCCTTCACGACCTGAGTCTCCAGCATTATATATTTCTGTTACATCTTCTCTTTGTAATAGTTTTTGCACTATATCAAATTGATTTTTTACTCTTTCTATTACTTCATATTTATATTCTTTTGGCATAAATGGTAAAGTATCTAATCTCCATTGTTTTAACTTTTCATCATATTTTTCTGGATAACTCATAGTAACTAAATGTCCTACACACCATGTTATTATCCATCCATTTGATTCATAATAGTTTCCTTTATTTTGAGTATTTACTTTTAATACTTTTGCAAATTCCATTGCTACTGATGGTTTTTCTGTTATTAGTAATTTCATTTCAAATTATCTTCCTTTATATTTAAGTTTATTTCTTTATATTAGCATAAAGGGCTAAATTCTGCAATTAATTTCAAGAAATAATTGTAGAATTTAGCCCCTATAATATCAATATAATTATTAGTCTTGTGTATATGGTAAAATAGCAATTGCTCTAGCTCTTTTTATAGCTAAAGTTATATCTCTTTGATGTTTGCTACATGCACCTGTTGTTCTTCTAGGTAATATTTTACCTTTATCATTAATGAATTTTTTCATCATTTCTGCATTTTTATAATCTAATACAAAGTTTTTGTCACTACATAATGGACATACTTTTTTTCTTTGTTTTTTAAATCTTGGATTATAGTCTTCATCATAATTTTTGTTTCTGTTATTTTTTTTACTATTTTTCTTATCTGCCATTTTTCTGTTTCACCCCTATTCTTTATAAGTTAAAATGGTAAATCATCACTTGCAGATACTTCAAAATCTGACGTATCTCCCATTCCACCTGGCATTGTAGTTCCAAAAGTATTTTCAAATGAAGTATTTGATGTATCGCCATCACGTTTACTATCTGCAAAATATGCTTCTTCTGCAACTACTTCTGTTATATAGTGTTTGGTTCCGTTTTGATCATCCCATGTTCTAGTTTGTAATCTTCCTATTATTCCAACTTGTTGACCTTTTTTAAAGTATTTGCTACAAAATTCTCCCAGCTTACTCCAAGCAACTATATTGAAGAAATCTGCTTGTCTTTCTTCTCCTTGTCTTGCAAACCTTCTATTTACTGCTAGAGAAAATGTTGCAACTAGCGTATTATTTGTTTGAGTATATCTTACTTCTGGGTCTCTTGTTAATCTTCCCATTAAAATTACTTTGTTCATTTTTTACCTCACCTTTCTTTAAATAAAGGCCCCTTTTTCTTTATTTAATTTTTTGTTTTTAATTTCTTTTTTACTAAAAATTATTTTTTTACTACAATAAATTTTAAAATATCATCTGTAATTCTGTAATTTCTTTCTAACTCAGCTATAGAATCTGGCTTCGCTTCGAAATTAAATAACATATAGAATCCTTCTTTATTCTTTTTTACTTCATAAGCTAATCTTTTTTTGCCCATGTTCTCAACAGATTCTACTTTTCCGTTTTCATTTATTAATCCTGTAAATTTACTTTCTAAAGCTTTTAAAGCTTCATCAGTACAATTAGGATTAATAATGATAATACTTTCGTATTTGTTCATTATTTTCACCTCCTTTTGGCTATATAACCCGTAACCACCTCGTACGAGTAAGGGTTTGTTCTTCAAAACAGTGGTATTGTATCATAAAAAACTTTATTTAGCAAGTGTTTTATGTAAATTTATCCAAAAAGACTAATCTGATTACTTTCTTGCATACCATCTAAAACGCCAAATTCTCTTAATAAATCAATTGTCGAATCTCCTAATTTTGCTCTTATTCTTATTTCATCTATAGACATAAAGTCTTCCTCTTTAGCTGCATTATATAAGCTTTCAGCCGCTATTGGTCCAAATCCTGCAATACTTGAAAATGGGGGTCTAATACCTTCATCCTCTACAAGAAAATTTTTATAATGAGATTTATATAAATCAATTGGTAAAAATTTTAGTCCTCTTTCATACATTTCTAATACCAACTCTAATACTGCATACATATCTTGTTCCTTTTTTGTAGCTGTATTTCCTTTCATATCTATTTCTTTCATTTTATTTTTTACTTTTTCTTCTCCTAATATCATGCAACTTGCATCAAAGTTATCTGCTGCTCTTATTGAGAAAAATGCACTATAATAAGCTTTTGGAATATGAACTTTAAACCATGCTATTCTAAAAGCATTTGTTACATATGCTGCTGCATGGGCTTTTGGAAACATATATTTTATTTTTTCACATGATTTTATATACCATTCTGGAACATCATGCTCTCTCATCATTTCTTGATATTCTGGCCAATTTTTTTCTTTTCCTTTTGCTACTTTTCCTTTACGAACAGATTCCATTATTTTAAATGCTTTATTAGGATCTAATCCTTTTTTTATTAAATATATCATAATATCGTCACGACAGCATATTGCTTCTTTTAGTGTTACTGTACCTTCTTTAATTAGGTCTGCAGCATTATTTAACCACACATCAGTCCCATGAGATAATCCTGAAATCCTTATTAATTCGTCAAAAGTAGTTGGTTTTGTATCTACTAACATTCCTCTTACAAATTTTGTTCCAAATTCAGGAACACCATAACTTCCTACTTTTGATTTTATTTGTTCTGGTGTAACTCCTAAAGCATCAGTTGAAGAAAATAATGACATAGTTGCTTTATCATCTAATGGAACTTTAGTTGGATCAACTCCTGTTAAATCTTGTAACATTCTTATAACTGTCGGATCATCGTGTCCTAGTATATCAAGTTTTAATAAGTTTTGATCTATAGAGTGATAGTCAAAATGTGTTGTTATAATATCTGAGTTTGGGTCATCTGCTGGGTGTTGTACTGGTGTGAATTCATAGATTTCTCTTCCCTTTGGCACTACTATAATTCCCCCTGGATGCTGACCTGTCGTTCTTTTTATTCCTGTACAGCCAACTGCTAAACGAGAAATTTCAGCCCCACTTACTGGAATATTTCTTTCTTCAAAGTATTTTTTCACATAACCAAATGCTGTTTTATCAGCTATCGTTCCTACTGTACCAGCTTTAAAGGTAGTTCCTTTTCCAAAAATCACCTCTGTGTATTTGTGTGCTTTTGCTTGATATTCTCCAGAGAAGTTTAAGTCTATATCTGGTTCTTTATCTCCATTAAATCCTAGGAATGTTTCAAATGGTATATCCATCCCATCTTTATCTAATCTCGTTCCACACTTTGGACAAGTTTTATCTGGCAAGTCAAATCCATTTGCATAACCATAATCTGTAAAATCTACATATTTACATTTTGGACATCTGTAATGTGGCGGTAACGAATTTACCTCTGTTATACCTGTCATATTTGCAACAAAAGATGATCCGAACTGAACCTCTAGATCCTACTATGTAGCCATCTTCATTAGATTTCCATACTAATTTTTGAGCTATGATATACATAACTGAGAAGCCATTTTTTATAATGGAATCTAGCTCTTTATCTAATCTTGTTTGAACTTGTTCAGGCAAATTTTCTCCATAAAGTTTATGTGCTTTATCATAAGCAATATCTTTTATAGTCTGTTCACATCCAGGGATATGTGGAGGACATTTTTCTTGTGAAATTGGTGAAATTTGTTCACACATATCTGCTATTTTATTTGTATTTGTTACAACAACTTCATACGCTTTTTCTTCTCCTAGGTATTTGAATTCATCTAGCATTTCATTTGTTGTTCTTAAATATAATGGTGCTTGATTATCTGCATCTTTATAACCTTGTCCCGCTTCTAATATTCTACGATATACTTCATCTTGTGGATCCATAAAGTGAACATCACAAGTTGCTACTACTAATTTATTTAGCTTTTCTCCTAATGCTACAATTTTTCTATTTATATCTTTTAATGCTTCTTCATCTTTTACTACACCATTTCTTATTAAAAATTGGTTATTCCCTAAAGGTTGAATCTCCAAATAATCATAACTATTTGCTATTTCTTCTATTTCTTCATCTGATTTACCAAGTTCTATTGCTTGGTACAATTCTCCAGCTTCACACGCACTTCCTAAAATTAATCCTTCTGAATATTGTTTATATAAACTTTTCAATATTCTTGGCTTTTTATAAAAATATTTTAAATGTGATAAAGAAACTAATTTATATAAATTTCTTAATCCTATATAATTTTTTGCTAATATAATTGCATGATATGGTCTTACCTTTTTATATTCTTCTGATTTTGCTTTTTCATCTTCACATTTTGTTCCAATATCCGCTACTTTTGTTGCTCCTCTTTTTTTCAATTCTTCCATCATTACATTTAGAATTTTTACAGTCGTATCAACATCATCTAGGGCTCTATGTGCTACTTCTACTTTAATTTTTAAATGTTCTGCTATTTTTCCTAATTTGTGTTTTTTTAAATCTGGATATAACCTTCTTGCTAATGGTAATGTATCTACATATGTATAATCAAATTCATATCCAAGCCCTTTTGCAACATTTTTTAAAAATCCTATATCAAATGCTGCATTATGTGCAACTAAAACACTTCCTTTTATAAATTCTAAAACTTTTGGAAATAACTCTTCAATGGTTGGGCTATCAGCTACCATATCATCTGTAATATTGGTAACTTCTTGTACTTTTTGTGGTATTGGCTTTTCTGGATTTACAAATTCACAAAATTTTTCTAATACTTCTCCATTTTTAATTTTCATGATTCCTATTTCTGTTATTTTTTCTGTTTTTGCAGAAAGACCTGTTGTCTCTAAGTCTAATACACAATATGTCGTATCTATATCTTGACCTTTATCATTTACTACAACTGGTGAACCATCTGGAACCAAATATGCTTCTACTCCATAGATTACCTTCATATCTGGATTATCAATTCCTAATAATTTATGTGCTTCAGGAAATGCTTGAACAACTCCATGATCTGTTATAGCAATTGATTTCCACCCCCATTTCATCGCTCTTTTTATTAAGTCTGTACAAGAAGTCATAGCATCCATTTGACTCATTTGAGTATGCATATGAAGTTCTACTCTTTTTACTTCTGCCAAATCTTGACGTATTTGTTTCTTTATTCCTTCTGTTTCTATAATTACATTTGTTAAAATTTCTAATTCTTGAGTGAAATTACTTATTCCGGATTTTCCTTCTAGTTTTACCCCTTTGCTTGATGATAATCTTTTTACTATTCTCTGCTTTTCTTCTGGTTTTGCAAAAATTTTACATGTTATTGTACTTGAACCATCATATACATTAAATGAAATTAAAAATTTTCCACTCTTTAATTCTTTTTCTTCTATACTTCCTGATAATATTTCTCCACTTATTGCTGCCATATCATCTTCTGGAGAAATATCCACAACTTTTATTATATTTGTTCTTAAATTTGGATTTCTTCCATAGATTATAGGTGTCTCTTCTTCCTCTATTATTATTGGTTCTGGTGGAGGTGACGGTGGAAAACCTTGCATATCCTGATGATTTTTATTTGAATCTTGTATTTTCTGATTTTCTTTTTTGGCTTTATTTGCTCTTTCTTCAGCAATTTGCTCTCCTATTGCCATATGTTCTAATGCTTTTTCTATTGCCTGTTTTCTTGTAAATTCTCGTCTTTCTTCTAATGCTTTTTCGTCCTCTTTATTTATATTTTCTACAAATTCTACCCTATAGTTGTAGCCAAAAAGATTGTTCATTACTCTTTCTAGCTCTCTATCTAATTTTCTTGCTCGTAAAAAGTCTGCTCCTTTTATCTTCATATTGACTATTATTTTTTTATCTATTACTTCTATTGTACTTTTTAATAAAATCATTGGACGCATTAGAGGATATTTATGTACCATATAGCAAATAAGATTTTCCCATTCTTTTTCAATTGGTTTTATTGTAACATCTTCACTATATTTTATTTTTATATCTATATTTGAAAATTTGAATCTTTCTTTTAAAAATTTTTCAAAAAACCATAGCTCTTTTATTTCTAAATAGTAATTACTTTCTAAATTTATCTCTAATACATTTACTTTTTTTATTAGGTTTAGTGAAACTATTTTTGCTTCTTTTATGTTGTTTTCTGTCTGATAATCACTAAATACTTCTCCTATTAATTTTAGTTTTTGCATTCTTTTATCACCTTTTGATTATTTATTTTTTACTTTTTTTACAAACTTTCTTATTCTCATTTTCTATTTTCAAACTATATATCTTTTTATAAAAAAAAACAAGCGAACATTTTAAATTTCTAAAATTTTATTTCCTAATTACTTCCTTAAAAAAATCAACAATTTGGTTTCATAATTTAAAACAAAATTGTTGATAAATATAAATATGTAAAGTATAACTATTAAATTTTTTAAAAGCTTTTCTTATTCTATATAATAGTCATCGCTATCTTTACTAGTTTCTTCTTGACTTATATTTCTTCCTATTATAATGTTCTTCCTTTTTGGATCGCCATCATCATCTCCTTGTTGTGTTGAAACTTTCTTGAACTTTACACCAAATGGAAAAGCTTCATTTCTCATTTTTATATTTTCTTTTTCTTTCTCAATTTCTACTTCTTGTAACTCTAAGCATTCACCAAATGCAAAATCATCTATCTCTCTTACTTTTTCAGGCAAATGTATCTTTTTTAACCTACGACATCCTAAAAAAGCTTCTGTTCCTATTTTGATAAGTTTTTGTGGCAATGAAATATCTTCTAATTTCTGACAATTTCTAAAAGCTGCTGCTGGAATCTCATCAATATTGTCTGACAAACTCACCTTTCTTAATTTTTGGCAATCACAAAAAGCTTTTTCTTTTACTCTCTCTACACTATTTGGTAATTTCAAATCTTCGATATCTGTTTGCATAAATGCTAATGCTTCAATACTTTTCAACTTTTTAGGAAAATGTATTTCTCTTAATCCAGATCCATAAAAGGCCCTTTTACCTATTCTTTCCACTGAATCTGGTATTTCAACTTTTTGTAGGTTTTGACATTGTCGAAAACTATAATCTTCTATTGCTGAAATTTGACAATTTTTTAAATCTACTTTTTCAAGATTATCACAGAAATCAAATGCCAATTCCCCTATTCTCTTTACATTCGATGGTATTCTAATTTCTTTTAATCTATGGCAATCACTAAAAGCTTTTCTTCCTATTTCTTCTAAACTTTCTGGCAAATAGACTTGTTCTAAATTTTTTAATTGCCAAAGTCCAACACTTTCAATTTTAGTTGTTCCTTCCGGAAATGCTATTGCAAAAATTCTTTTTTTAAATATTTCAGGAATAGCGCTTACGCCATTTTCTAAAATTCTAAAATTTTTTTGTATTTGTATTGTTCTGCCAAAAAAATTAAACTTCATAAGAGTTAACACTTTTCTTTTGCTTGCATTATATAATGGCACAATTGCCGTGGTTTCTTGTAAAATTGGTTTTTCTGTCACGTTTTTTGCTGGTGGATTAAAATCAAGATTTATATCTTCTTTTACATCTACACCAGAAATAACAGACCAAAAATTTTTACTATTTACTATATCTTCTATGTTTCCACTTGTAAATAGTTGTTCTAAATCCAATCTTTTTCTTGTTCCTGGCTCTAAGCTTTGTATTTTCTCTAATAGTTTTTCTTTTACTTTTTTTTCATATTTTTCTTGCTCACAAAACTCTGTAAAGCTTTCCTTTTGCATCATACCATTTTTTTGAAGACTTTTTATTTGATAATTAAAAAATACTTCTGCGAACTCTTCTTCTACAACATCAATTTCAACTGGTGAATAACCCCATTTTCCTTCTTTTTCTTCTTTCCATTTTGTTCTTAATGTCTCTAATCTTTCTAAATCAACATTTGAAGTTTTCTTTAAGTCTTCTAATATGCTTTTATACAGATTAATTCTATATCTTTTTCTATTTTCTTTTCCAGAAATTTTTTCCTTATTTTGCGAAAATACTAATTCTATTTTGTCTTTATTCTGTTCTCCTGTTTGTAAATACTGATTAAATTCAAATCTTAAATCTTGTACTTTTTTAATTATCTCTTGAGCATCTAAAGCCCCATTTTCTTCATCTAAATCAAATAACTCTTGTTTTAAGTCTAAAATTCTATTTGAAAAATATTCATATTTTTCATGATCAGCAAGAGCAATTGTGACTACCTCTTTTTCTAATTGGTTTATATCTCTTAACAAATCTGACATTACTGTAACATTCATAATTTTTACTTCCTTTTACTTTATCTATTGTTCTTTTATTTTTTTATTATATATTACTTTATTTTTTTATGCAATACTATATAAATTTAAATTTTAGTTTTTTAAACAGAAATTTAGGTACAAAAATTTGATTGCTTTATAATAAAATTAATGATCAACTATTAGTTTCAAAAAGTTTTAAAGACATAAAAAATAGCAAGATATTTTCTTGCTATTTATTGATTTATAAATTCTTTTAGTCTTTTTTCTACATCTTTTGCAGATGCCATTTGGATAATCTCTTCACTAAGTTTAGCACATTCTTTTGCATTTAAATTATTAATAGTTTTTCTAGCTTTTAATATGCTATTTGAGTTCATCGAAAATTCATCTAACCCAAGTCCAACTAAAAGCGGAATAAAACTTGGATCTCCTGCCGCTTCACCACACATACCACAAATAATATTTGCCAAATGTGCTCCATCTATTGCTTTTTTTATTAATTGTATTACTGCTGGGTGAAATTTTGTATATAATTTAGAAATTTTTTCATTTCCTCTCTCAACTGCAACTGTATATTGAATCAAGTCATTTGTTCCAATACTAAAGAAATCACATTCCTTAGCGAGTTTATCTGCAATTAATGCTGCTGATGGAATCTCTATCATAATACCTACTTGAATATTTTGGTCATATGTTATATTTTCATTATCTAATTCTTTTTTACATTCTTCTAGTACTTCTTTAGCTTCTCTTAGTTCCTCTACAGATGATATCATTGGAAACATAATAGCTAATTTTCCAAAAGCACTTGCTCTTAATATAGCTCTTAATTGAGTTTTTAAGATACTTGGTCTATCTAAACATAATCGAATAGCTCTATATCCTAAAAATGGATTTGCTTCTTTTTCCAATTCTAGATATTTTAAATCTTTATCTCCACCAATATCTAATGTTCTAATAATTGTTTCTCTGCCATCCATAATTTCTGCTACTTTTTTATATGCTGTAAATTGACTTTCTTCTGATGGCATAGTATCACTATCCATATATAGAAATTCACTTCTTAATAATCCAATTCCTTCTGCTGTGTTATTTAATGCAACTTCTGCATCTGATGGAAGTCCAATATTAGCATATAACTTGACTTTTATTCCATCTTTTGTAACACTTTCTTTATTTCTATATTTTTCTAATTCTACTTTTTCTGATTCTAATTGTTTTTCTAGCACCAATAATTTTTGCTTTTCATCTTCAGTTGGATTAATATAAATTTCTCCTGTTGTACCATTTATAGCTATATTGTCACCATCTTTTAATATTTTTGTAGCTTCTTTCACTTTCGTTATAGCAGGAATTGTATGGGTTCTTGCCATAATCGATGTATGTGAATTTTCGCCTCCCAATTCTGTTACAATTCCAGATATATTTTCAAAATCTAATTTTGCTGTATCAGAAGTTGTTAGTTCTGTTGCAACAATAATTGTATTTGGTCTTAATTTAGTTAGATCAATTGTTTTTTCTTTGAATAATTTTCCCAATACTCTATTTTTTATGTCTAAAATATCTCTGGATCTTGCAGCCATATATTCATCATCCATATTTTCAAAAATTTGTATTACACTATTAAATCCAACTTCTACAGCATATTCTGCATTATAGTTTAAATTTTTAATAGCATTTTCTGTTTCTGAAATTAATGATGGATCTTGCATAATCATGATATATGCTTGCATGATATCTGCCTCTGTACCAGTAATATTGTTCATTTGACTTTCTGTTTCTTTAATTACTTCTTGTAATGCTTCATGAACTTTTTCTAACTCTTGTTCTATTTGCTCTTTTGGTATAGTTTCTTTTTCTATTTCTCTTTCTGTTTTTTTTAATAAAACCACATTTCCAAATCCTATACCTGTTGAAACACCTTTTCCTTTTAGCATCTATATCATTCCTTATATATGTATTTAGGTTTTTTAAAAAAACCTATAAACCTTTTTATTGTTTATCAAAATTATTTTCAAAACCTTTTTTTATTTCTGATAAAGCTTTTTCTTCATCTTCTCCGTCACATTCAATTTCGATTTCTGTATTATATTTTATTCCTGCAGCCATAATTCCTAATACAGATTTTGCATCAATTGTTTTACCATTAACATATAATTTTATTGTACTTTTAAATGTTCCTGCTAATTTTGCCAATTCACTTGCTGGTCTTGCATGTAGTCCAGTTTCATTTGTTAATATAATTTTATCTTTTACCATAATCTTTACATTCCTTCCTTAACTTGTTTTACATTTTCATAATCAGGCAAATTCTTTTTTAATTTTGCCATAATAGCTGTAGAAACAATAGCTCCAACTGCAATAGCTAATAAATATTTAACAGGGTGTCCTATAGTTGCTATAACAAATATTCCTCCATGTGGTGCCATCAATGTGCAACTAAATAACATTGAAAGTGCTCCTGTAATAGCTGAACCAATTACAAATGCTGGAATTGTTCTTAGTGGATCTGCTGAAGCAAACGGTATTGCTCCTTCTGATATAAAAGATAATCCCATAATATAATTTACATATGCTGCTTGTTTATCTTTTTTAGGAATTTTTCTTGGGAATGCTGTTGCCAATAATGCAATTGCAAGTGGTGGAACCATTCCTCCTGCCATAACCGCAGCCATAATTTCATATTGTCCTGATGCTAACATTCCTGTTCCAAATGTATATGCTGCTTTATTAATAGGTCCTCCTAAATCCACAGCCATCATTCCACCTAAAATTGCTCCTAATATGATTTTATTTGCACTACTCATTGAAGATAAATAATTGTTTATTGCTGTATTTATTGCAGCTACATAAGGGTTAATTATTAACATAAATAATCCCATTAATAATATTCCAAATACAGGATATAAAAGTATGGTTTTTATTCCTTCTATACTGTTAGGTAAATAACTACATAATTTTTTCAATCCCAGAACAATATATCCTCCAACAAATCCCGCAATCAAAGCTCCTAAAAACCCTGAACTTACTAATGTAATATCAGCATTTGTTAATGATTCAAATGTTGTTCCTTGTACTGCTAAAATTCCTCCTACAAATCCAACTGCTAAACCAGGTCTATCTGCAATACTCATTGCTATATATCCTGCCAAGATATATAACATTACATTAAATGCTGCTCCTCCGACAGTTTTGAAAAATGCAGCTATTGGTGTATTCATACCGAAATTTGCTGGATTAATTGAATAATCATCTAATAAAAATGCTATTGCTGTTAAAATTCCTCCACCAACAACAAATGGTAACATATGTGTAACACCATTCATTAAATGTTTATATATTTTTGTTCCTATTTTTTCTTTTTCTTCACTATCTTGTTCACTTGTATTTTTTGTATTTGAATGATATACTTTTGCATTTGGTGATAATACATGTTCAATTAATTCTTTTGGTTTATTAATTCCATCTGCTACTTTTGCTTTTATTAATTTTTTTCCATCAAATCTTGATAAGTCAATTTTGGTATCTGATGCAACAATAATTCCTTTTGCATTTTTGATTTCTTCTTTTGTAAATTTATTTTTTACACCTGAAGACCCATGAGTTTCTACTTTCACTTTATGTCCTAATTGTTCTC
Organism: uncultured Clostridia bacterium; assembly: GCA_944386695.1. Taxonomy (GTDB): domain Bacteria; phylum Bacillota; class Clostridia; order TANB77; family CAG-508; genus CAG-269. The sequence continues at coordinate 24,981 of CALXCB010000015.1, forward strand.
CCATTTGTTCTAAAGCTTCTGCTGCCATATATGTGTGTGCAATTCCTGTTGGACAACCAGTTATTGCTAGAATCTCATAGTAATCTTTTTCATTTTTTTCTTCTCCTAATTTTTCACTTTCAGCTTCATCTATACATTTTAAAAATTCTTTTGGTGATTTTGCATCAAATAATGCTTGTCTAAAATTTGTGTCCATTAATAATGTAGATAGCCTACTTAAAACATCTAAATGCACATTATCTTTTGTATTTGGTGCAGCAATTAAAAATAACAATTTGGCTGGATTTCCATCTAATGAATCAAAGTTTACCCCATCTGGGATTACCATTGCAGCTAATCCAGGCTTTGTTACTGCATCTGTTTTACCATGAGGAATGGCAATTCCCTCTCCAATTCCTGTTGTTCCTTCTTCTTCTCTTTTTAATACTACTCTTTTGTATTCATCCTTATCTTGAATATTTCCATTTTCCATCATTAATTCTATTAACTGATCAATTGCTTCTTGTTTACTATTTGCACTTCCCTGTAACATGATGGATTTTTCATTAAGTAAATCTGTAATTTTCATTTTTTATCCCCTTCCTTGTATTATTTTTTATTATATAAAATTCAACCTAACTCTATTTAATTCATTTATATACTATAAGTTAAACTTTATATAATTGTTTTAATATCAATTCTACCTCATTTTTGCTTGCAAGTTCGGTAGAAAAAGCACTAGCACTTCCTGCTGCAACTCCTACTTTTAAAGCATATTCATAATCTTTTGTTTTGCAATATCCTGCTAAAAATCCTGCGACCATTGAATCTCCTGAGCCTATCGTGTTTACAATCTTTCCTTTTGGTGCTTTTGAAACTAATACCTTATCATCTTTAGTTAATAATATTGCACCATCTTTTCCTAAAGATACTAGAACATTTTGTGCTCCACGTTTTTTTAATTCTTTAGCTGCATTGATAATTTCATCATTGGTTGAAATTTTACAATTTAGTGTTTCTTCTAATTCTTCTTTGTTTGGCTTTATTAAAAAAGGGTTATATTGTAGTATGCTCATTAATAACTCTTGTGTAGAATCTACAACAAATGTAATTCCTTTTTTACTGAGTTTTTTGCATATTTCTTTATAGATATCCTTGTTGATATTTTTAGGTATACTTCCTGATAAAATTACAATATCTTCTATTGTGACTTCATCTAACTTTTTAAATAATTCTTCAATATCATTTTTAGTTATTTTCGGTCCAATTCCATTTAATGCTGTTTCTTCTACTTTATTATCCTCAGAACTAATTTTGACATTAATTCTGGTAACACCCTCTTTTACTTTGATAAAATCTGTCTTTACACCTTTTAATTCTAGTTTTCTTTTTAGTTCTTCTCCTGTAAATCCAGCTATAAAGCCGAGTGCTGTATTTTCAATTTCTAAGTTTTTTAGCACAATGGAAACATTAAGTCCTTTTCCTCCTGGTAATATTGTTTCCGTTTTTGTTCTATTTATTTCACCAATTTTAAAATTTTCAACTTGAGTTATATAATCTAATGCAGGATTAAATGTTATTGTATAAATCATTTTACCTCCCTCCTACAGTCTATCATACCTAATTTTTTTTTACAATACTCATATTAAATTTATTTTATAATTTTTTGTGTTTCTTCTTGTTTTTAGATTTTATCTTATTTCATTATTATAGTATTTCTCTTTATCTTCTATACATGTGTGATTGTATTTGATTTATTTTTATTATTTAACTACGTATTTTAAACTGCTATTGACTTCTGTTTGTTTTTGATTTTTTGTGCCTAACTTTAGTATGACTTTATTATATTTTAAACAAAAAACAAAAAACATAAAACATAAAACATAGCAATATAGTAGATTAAGATTAAATTACTTAAAAAATTTTAATAAAGGTCTATACACTGAATTACTTATAGATAAAACAACATTTGTTAAATATAGATGAATGTGCTAATAAAAGAGTACTTGTACTATAAAGTAATTTGCTAAATCTGAAAATGTAGATGAATACTTAAAAGAACATCATCAAATGGAATGGGTTCAGGCTATGAATAATATTAAAAATAGAGCTAAAGAAATTGTATTAAATGAAATTATATATGTATAGGAGGATATAAAAATGGTTAGTTTTAGAAAGATAAATGATGATATTTTAAAAGAATGGCTTAATTTTAGAGAAGAAACTTGTTTTTACTATCCAGATAAGCAAGATAGTGTAAAGTAATCTATGAAAAAATAGATTACTTTACACTATCTAATTGCAATAATTTAAATATTTATTCATTTTATTATAAATAACTTTCATTGAATAGTTCTCCATATATTGCCAATCTGGAATTTCGTTTTTATCCACAGGTAATAGTATTCTAAGATTTGGAAGATCCGTACTTGACAATTGATTTCCATATGAAGAATGTTGTGTATTCATTTTTATCATAACTTTAAGGAATTCTGCTATATATTTATTCATCTTCCTATCTTTTAATATTAGTGCATGAACTTTCATATCGAGTGATGCTTTATAAGAATGGTAAAATACACTGCCCAAAAACGATACGCTAATGAAATTTTCAAACTCACGATAATTTTTATCGTTTGAATAATAAAAACCATCAACACCATTATTAGTATCTCTAACTGTAATTCTAGGCGTTCTACCAGATACTAACTTATTTTTAGGCACATATGCTCCTGTATGTGTTTGGATTCCATTACTTCCCTTAAAAGTTTCAAATAAATCTTTAATTTTAAATGGTAACCACGTTCTATTTTCTAAATTTTCAACATTTTTTACACATTTTAATTTATCAATATTACTGTATAAATAATCTTTTCCATTCATAATCATTTTAAATTCAAAAGTTAATGAATCACTTATGGAATTTTGAAATTCATCTTCTGTTGGAATGTCTTCATTGAAATAATAATATGAATGTAACCATTCCTCATCTTTTGTAATTTTTGTTTTCACACAATAGTTAGTATCTTCTTCAATTCTATCAAACCATACATCTAATAAATGTTGTTTCTTATCCTTTGCCGCTTCAGTTTCAACTAATCCAATATGCTTTTGAACTTCATAACCATCATCTTCAAAATTAATAAACTTACATATTTTTTCTTCTGGATGAGGAATTCCAGCAGTAAAAACGGCTATACATGGCATAGTTCCAACTCTATAAAATGTATCTTTACTTAATGTAATCACACCTTCTAGAGTATGATGCTTTAATATGTTTTCTCTTATTGATTGTTCTTCACTTGTTTTTCCTGTAAAACAAGATTGAGGAACTATAACAGCACATCTTCCTTCATAAACTAATGAATCTAGCAAATGTTCAATAAATGATATTTCATATAAATCGGGGTTACTTTTACTACCTTGAGAATATGGTGGATTCATTAACCCAACTGTTGGTTGATTTAATTGTATCTTATTAGGATTAAGGCTTAAAAAATCATCATTAATTAGATTACTTTTCCCATCTCCTCTTAATATCATATTAGTTGTTGCTATTGTAAACATATCCACTCTCTGTTCTATTCCATGTAATTGTCTTTGTCTTATGTTTCTTCTTTGATTTTCATCATTCGTTTCTTTTAACATTTTGTGCATCGCAGCTACTAAAAATCCACCTGTACCACAACACGGGTCTAGCACAACGTCGTTCGTTTTTAAATCAACCAAATCACAAAATAATTCCGTTATATGTTTTGGAGTTAATATTATACCTAATGTATGTCCACTTCCCCCAGAATAACTCATAAATTCCCCATAGAATCTTCCAAGATAATCTTCTGCAGAATTTGTATATTTAATACTCTTGTACAATTTTTCATTCAAAAATTTAGTAAAAAATTTTAATGGTGTTTCACCTAATTTTGAATTAATTTCATTTAATTTTGGACTTTCTTTTATAATATTAAATTGATTCTTTATTTTATCTTTTTTTATCTCTGGAGTTACATTTGATCTATTTAAGTTAGCTTCGATAGCATCCATTATTTTTGCACCATCAGTTTTTACAGTATCCCCAGTTAAATCATCAATATTAAAGTTCTTAAATTCTGCTTCTCTTAATGCAAGTAATATTCCAGAAACAATTAATGGTTTTTCCTCATCTTTAATATTTCCATAATTTCTAAGATGCTCATGAAGTTCCGCAGCATCTTTTAATATTTCAGCAGTTTCTTTCTCTTTATCAGTACTTTCTTTTAAAACTTCTCTAATATAATATTCTTCGATATTAAAATCATTAAAAGATATAAATGATTCTACATCTTCAAGTTCTCTATAGTATTCTGTTTCATCTACATATATTGGTGAAATTCTATGCCTTTTTTCATTTCCAGATACTCCTATTGCTATTGCTTTCTTATATGTTGAATTCTTTATAATATGTTGTGCATAGAATAAAGCTCCATTTACAGCATATTCCTTTATATCATTTTGATCTCTACTGATATTTTCTTCTTCGTCTCTCTTAATATGATTTTTTACTTCTGCTTTATCTTCTATAACAATAACATAATCTTTTACCACTCCGCAAAACTCTGGATATCCAACATTTCCCGTTCCATTTTTCGAAGCAGTCTTCAAAGCATTATCAATTTCTAATATATTACATCCTTGAGCTTTTAAATTTATTTTTGCTTCTTTTAATAGTTCATTAACCCATAAATCCGTATTTATTTCTTTTTTTGCCATATTCACTCCTCCATTCATAATTGTTATATCATATCCACAGATCTTTCTCAAGGAACAACACGATAAAAAATAAATTTCATAAATATTTTTAAGAACAAGTATAAATTAAATGATTTATTAGATGTTCTAAATATATCTAAATCCAATTATTTTAAATATTGTAAACACATTGATAAAGATTATGAAGAATATCTTTTAATCAAAGAAATATTTGATGAATCAAAAGGTACATATGGTTATAGAAGAATTGAGAAAAGCTTATTACAAAAACGGGGATTAATAATGAACCATAAAAAGGTTCAGCGAATAATGCATAAATATCATTTAAGACCAAAATACACAAAACGGACAAAAAATTAAGCATATAAACGAATAGAAGAAAATGTAATGCCCAACCTCGTAAATAAAAATTTTAATACAGATGCTCCAAATAAAATACGGACAACAGATATTACATATTTAATTTTCAATAATAAAAGGGCATATTTATCAACTATTTTAGACTTATATGATAGAAAAATTGTTGCATATAAAATAAGCAATATAAATGATATACATATAGTTTTAGATACTTTAAATGAAGCAATACTTATAAGAAAAGATGTAAGAAGACTTGTCTTGCATTCAGATCAAGGTCACCAATATACATCTTTTCAATAAAAAAAAGTTTGTGAATCAAATGGAATAACAATTTCTATGAGTAGAAAAGGAACTCCAATAGATGATTCTCCAATGGAAAGTTTCCACGGCATATAAAAAAAGGAAACTCTCTATAACAATGATATCACAAATTTGGAAGAATATATAGATATTGTAAAAGATTGGTTATTCTTTTATAATACTAAAAGAACAAAAAATCACTAAAACCGTTACAGTTCTAGTGATATATTCTTTGGTTGCGGGGGTAAGACTCGAACTTACGACCTTAGGGTTATGAGGAGTGAAAGTCTTTTTAAAAAATCTCAGTATTTTCAGTGTTTTCCAGCCTCGATTTCTAGTTGTACCCTTTATTTACCCTTTATCCATTTTTCAAGCCATTTTTAAATCGTCTAAATAAGCCTCTAATCTATTC
>CALXCB010000016.1 GCA_944386695.1 uncultured Clostridia bacterium
ATATATTATCTATATTATATTGTTATATTTTTTTATTTTTTTTTCAATACCTTCCATTTTGTAAAAATTAAAATATTACAAAATTTAATCTAAAATCCTTTACGGAAGTGACTTTTCAAAATTTTCTTAACCAAAATATTATATTATTATTACATTTTTGTAACATTTTTTATGTAATCATAAAAAAAGACGGTATCCCCTACGGAATACCGTCTTTTATCTAATATGATTTTGTTAATTTTTATTTAAGTATTTTTTTCTTTATAATTATAATTCCTGCTGTTAAGATTATTAATCCTATAGCTCCTGCAGCTATATACCAGTAAATTGTTGCTCTGTCATCACCTGTTGTTGGTGTAATTGTTATAGTTGTTGTTGATATATCATCCCAAACATAATTACTTGTTAAGTTTGTTAATTTATTAAGTGATAATGATGTAATTCTTGCTTTATTGTCATATGCTGTATCTTCATTAATGTCTGATAATAAAGATGTTGCTGAATACGCTATTGTTGAGCTAGCATCGCTTTCAATGCCAGACCAATTTGTCATAGATAGCCCATCTTCTGATGTTGATGATGCTGATGCTTTTGTAATTGAAACTGTACTGGTTTCTGTACTTCCATCTTCGTGCTCTACTGTTTCCTCTACCTCACTAGATACTGAATCATAATCATATTTTTCGTCCAATTGATCTATTACTTCATTTACAAAAATCTCTTTTAAGTCTGCTGTATCTGTTATTTCACCATATTTAAAGTAATATCCATATTCAGTACTTTCCTCATCTTCTATATAGTCCTTAACTGTACGGTTTGTTATTTTTATTTGATATGTTGTTTCTAATGTTGAACCATATATTAGAGTTGGATCCATCTCTAATCTCGCATATTGGCTTCCTCCATCTATTTCATCTAGAGCTGTTAAGTATTTGGATTTGCTTTCTTCAGGGTTTTCTGATACTAATGTGCTTCCTGCTTGAGTTGTAAATTCTGCATTTACTATTTTCTTTTCAAGTACTAAATCTGTATCAGGCTCTGTTATTACACCAAAATCAAATCTTTCAAATATTGTTTTATGATCGTCTCCATTATCTGTATAATTATTTGTATCGTTCTCTATTGATATACCAATCATTGGTGTATATGAATTTATTGATTTTGTAGCATACTCATCATAGTTGACCACATTTTTCTCGGCATCTTCTACTTCTCTATTTTCATTATATGCGTAATTTTGTCTTTGAGTCATATCATCAACTGCTGTTGAATAATTTTGGTCATCTAAGTATTTATACCATTCAACTAATCTTTTAGCCTCGTCTAATTTTGATTTTTCTGTATCGTCTAAGCTTGTAACATCAAAATCTGAGTAATACTTTTCTACTAACATTTGTTGTGCTTGTGCTTGGTCTAAGTTTTCCGATTTACCTTCCATAGCATTTTTTATAAGATTTCCTGCACCATTTTCAGCAGTATTTATTATTGTTGACTTATAATTATTTGATGTAATATAGTTATCTGTTCCTATTAATTGTTGAGTACCATCTCCATATGTGAATCTTATATAATAGTAACCTGGAGATACACCAGTAAATGTGAATGTACCATTGCTTAAATCTGTATATGTTACTGCATCTGGTAATTTATGGTTAGCTTCATCCTCATATACCACTTGACCCTTATCATTTACTTGATATAATTGACTTAAGTTTTTATTTTCATCTAATAGCTCTACTTTTACTTTAGATGCTTTCTTTTCGCTATCTTCCATTATACCATTTCCTAAGTGTTCATCAGCAGCAGTACTTTCAGATGTGACTGTATCTTCAAAGACAGTTCCTGTAATACTCCTTGGGTCTCCTAATCTAATCATTAAATATAGTCGTTCTGCTGATTTTACTTGGCTAGTTGACTTATGTACATAATATTTTTTGTTTGCTGCATTTGTTCTAGGGTATTCATTTACTCCTTTACAACCATTAAATGCTATTACATTATTGTCATGTACCCATAAATTATCTGTCCTTAAATATTCGTGATAAGCACTAGCTTCTGCATTAGTTGCTGTATCTTCTCTGTCTGAGCCTTCTAATCCTTGTGTTAATATTCTCTGAAGTGCATCATCTTTTATTCTAAATTGTATATATGAGCAAATAGTTTTACCTGATTCTACTCCATTTTTATACACACTCTCTGCATTATTTACATCATAAGATGCCTTTCCTTCACTATTATTACGCCATAATGCAAAATCTGAACTATCACCAGTGTTTTCTGTTGTACATAATTCATACCTTCTTGTATCATAAGTATTTGTTAAATAGTCTAAATATAATTTTCTTTCATTGTATAAATTGTCTTTGTCATCACCCATGGCTGTATCATTGATTACATCAATTCTGTATACAACATAAACATCTAGTGCTCCTGTGTGTTCTCCATTATATGCAATATCTGTTGGATAAATTGTTGTTGAAAATTCGTGTATTCCCTCTTGCTCATTAACTTTTGGAACATTGCTTGATACTGTTACTGGAGAATCTCCAAATTTATATGTGTAAGTATAACCATTTATTTTTATTTTTGTATATGCTAATGTTTCGCTTAGTATAAATGATGGTTCATATTTTTCTCTTAATCCAAGGTTTATATTTGATATTGTATAAGTATTTTTATCGTAATATCCAGTTAATAATGTTCTTGATAGTTCCTCATATGAACGATTAACCATTATTCTCTCATTATTTTCTAATATATACTCAGCTGATACTGGACTTTCTAATCTATATGTTGTAGCTCTTCCTGGATTTGCTCCACCTGTTCCTGTTAAATTATTATCGTCTAATTTAGTAGCTGTCATTGTATATTCTTGTGCTTTTGAGTTATTAGTGATATCACTTCCTGCAAATGGTTCTACACATATATACTCTTTATTGTCATATATAAACTCTACATAAGAATTTACTAAATCCCAATAATTTATTGCTCCTCCATCATCTTTTTGTGTGAATTCATAATGACCATTACTATCTGTGTAAACTTTATGTCCTTCTCCTCCTGCAACTATAACTCCATTTTGACATAGGTGTACTTCAATACCTCCTAGTCTCTTGTCTAAAGTGCCGGCTGTATAAATACTATCTGTCACTTCTACTTTTACATTTGTTTGATCTAGCCATACATAACCTTCAAGTTTATTTACTACTTTTTGGTTATATAGATCATATGTTATTTCCGGTTTTGACATATCTGCTGAATTTGTTGCATCTATAGCAATATTACTTGCTATACATACCCAATTATTTTGACTACTTATCTCATCTGCTCTATATCCAGTTTGTTTTGTAATATCATAACCTTCTGGTGCTTTTATTTCATATATAGTATATATTCCAAATTTTATATTTGCTAAAGATGTTTCTCCTGCTTCATTTGTTGTAAATACTGTTGCTTCTGCTGCTGTTGATTTTGCTTTATATTCAAATTTTCCTTCTGCATTTGTTGTTACCCATGCATTTTTAGAATTAGAATATATTTTAAATTGCGCACCTGATAAGTTTATTTCTGGGCGTACTGAATCATGTTTCTTTATTTTTAATTTACCTGTATCAAGTATTCTTACTGTTATATCATCATAATATGTTTTACTCGTTACTCCGTGTTCTGCTGCTATTAACACTTGTGAACCTGTATTAGATTTTAATGTATAAACTTTTGCTGTATATATGTTGTCAATAGTCTTTTTTACTTCTATATTTATAGTTTTTATTGCTTTTGCAGTACCATTATAAATATAAAATTTTTCTTTTGATTTTATTTCATTTATTTTTATTTCATTTGCATAAGTTCCATCTTCTTTTTTAGTTTTATAAAATTTAATGTTGTCTGCTTGATCATTAATTATTCTTACTGAACCATCTTCAAATGATACTGTTATTTTGGATACTGTTCCTGTAAAATTTGCTTTATATTTAGTATATCCATATGCATCAAAAGCAATTTTCTCTGCTCCTGTTATTGATGCTGTCTTTTCTTCTTTGTCAGAAAAGTTTGCACCATAATTAATTGCACTCTGGTAAATTGAATTTGCTGATCCGACCTCCTTGATTTGCAAAAATTCTAAATATTCCCAATCTATATCCTACATTACTAAGCCATGTATTCCAATATTTATATAATGCCCATTGTGTTGCAGATTTATTTTCTTCACTTGCTCCATAACCTTCACCATGTGATAAAATGTGTGCTAAAACCGCATTACTACTATTAGTTATTACAGAACTTCCATTAGTTGCTTGGTTTCCAACAATTTTAATAACATCTTGTACTGTATAACGATTTGTTGTGTAACTTGATAAACTTGCACCATTATCTACACAATATAGCCATTTTGATCCACACAATTTATATGTGTTATGTTTTGTGTTGGCATAACCTACAGTTATTGAACTTCCCGTAGATAAAGATGGAATGGCTTTGACTACTGTGCTACCAAGTATCAATGCTACTATAGTTATAAGAAAACCTATAATTACTTTTTTAATATCACTTAATCTACTCATTATGATTCTCCTCCTTTCGATTATATTTTCATGTCATCTTTCTTTATTATTTTTTTACTCATTATATATGCTCCTGCAGCTATTACTGCTATTAAGAATAATGTTATTCCTACATAGCTTACCATTGCTCCTGTTTTTACACTTATGATTAAGTCTGCAGAACCCATATCATCTTCTGTAGTTTGCTTATTACCTGGAGTTGAATCTATATCTTGGATATTTAATGTATTATAGGCTTCTGCTATTTCTGCTGTATTATTTACTAAACCTGTGTTGGATTCAGTCATTGTTTTTGTTAATATTAATGTTAATTCTTTTGATTCTCCGGCCTCTAATCTGGTATTTGCTAAACTTGTAGTATATATATAATCTCCTGATTGATACCAGTCTGAGTTTAAGGTTGAGTTAAAGCTTAAATCTGCTGGTTTGTAATCGACTATATTTCTTATATATCCTGCAACTTCTCCGTTATTTGTTACTTTAATTTTGTATTCTACAACTACTGTTGCTCCTTGTAAATATTTAGCTTTAATTTCAGCTTTAGCAAGTGATGCTCCATCATATTCTAGATTTTGAGTTCCTTCTTTGCTTGATACTGTTACTTTACTTATTGTTTTTGTTAATTCTATGTCAAATGTTTTTGCTTCTACTAATCCTAAGTCTGTATTTATTAGATCATTTCCTTCTATTTCCAATGTATCTGTTGCAGAAACATTTCGTTCTTCATTGTCAATATTCATTGTTATATTTTCTGCATCTGAATTTTTATTATCTTGAATTCCTTCTGCTTTATATGATGTTAATATATATTTGTCTGTGTCATATTCAAATATTGCAATATACTGTCCATCTGGAATGTTAGTTAATGAGTAAAATCCATTATCAGCAGTTGTCGCTGTTCCTATTGTGTTACTTTGTAGGTCTACCAATCTTACATTTATTCCTGTTAAAGCTGCTTCTTCTGAATCTCTCTGACCATTTTCGTTAGTATCTAACCATGCTGTACCTGAAATTGTATGTGTTTGTTGACCTGAACCTGAACCAGATGTGCCATTTTCATTTTCTCCTGACGTACTTCCTTCTCCACTCTCTCCTGTTTCATTCTCTGGGTCTTCTTGGCTTCCACCACTACTTCCTGTATTTGGTATTAATACATGGTTTATTTGTTCTGTTTGTGCAAGTAAACCTTCATGATATGCTTTTGCAAGACTTATTAGCTGAGTGTCTTCTACTACTGTTATGTCACTATCTGGAGTTGCTTCAACATCAATATTTAATGTTTCTCCTTTTTCTATTGCTCTATTGATTGTTATTGTATATACATTGTCTAAGTCTTCTCCTCCTACTTTTTCTGTATATTCAACATTTTCTCCATTAATTTTTATTCCATTAATACTTAAGTATGCAGAAATTTGTTGTTCAATATCTAATGTTTGTATTGCTACATCTCCTTCGTTCTTTACTTTTATATTGTATACAATAGCTTCTCCTGATTTTATGCTTCTTCCTGCATTTTCTGATGTCATTTCTATTGAGACCTTTTCTTCTTGTATATCTTCTAAAATTTGGTTTGAACGATACTTATCATTTACAATAGCTGAAATAGTAGCTTTATTTCCATCTGTTTTACTTGCTTTTGCATAAATCAAATATTTAGCTGTTTCTGATACATCTAAGTCTTCAATTGTAAATGCATTATTATTAAGCTCTATTATTGTTTCTGCGTCTCCACCATAAACCTCAGCTCCTTCAATTGTAAATTGTGGATTTGTTTTTAATGCTACATTTATATTAGAAAGCTTTTCTGCACTTACATTTTTAACATTTAATATATAGGTATATACTTGACCAGCCTCTAAAACATTGCTAGATCTTTGTATCATAAACATATCTACACTTAATTGTGCTTTGCCTATTTTATTTGTTATTGTTTTTGTGTTTGTTATTCCATCATAAGTTACATTTACTACATTTGTAACATTGTTACCTTCTGAGGCATCTTCATTTATTTTTATTTCATAGGCAACTGTCATTTTTTCTCCTGCTGCTAAACTATCTAATTTTTGCTGTATTTTTCCATCTTGTGCATCTATTTCTTTATAATAATCAGATACTCCATTTGGGTCGCCTAAATTTGCATCTGTTTCTATTGGATCGTCTTCGTCTGCTATTAATCCCATATCTTCATCTGTCATATCATTAATGTCTTTGTCTACTACTTCTTCGCTTCCTCCTACTACCTCTTCTAATACTCCACTATTTGGATTTACATCTTCATTTGGAATCGTATTTTCTTCTATAGTTCTTAAGACCTTTTGGTATTGCACAAATTTTGCGTTTTCTGGTAATATAGCTTCTATATTTATATCTTCTGCAGTTGCATTTCCTGTATTTTCTATTGTTACTTGATATTTGATTATTTCTCCAGGATTTACTTCATCTTGGTCTTTTATTTCTTCTCCACTAACATAAGCTTTTAAGTCTGTTGAAACTTCTGGTCCCACTCCTGTAGTTAAGTTAAGTGTTGTTGCTTTTTCTGATTTTTCTGAATCTGTTGCTTCATTTGTGTAAGTTACTGTATATCCTTCTTCTGCCTCTAAGTTATATACTAGGTTAGCAGGTATACTTACACCATAACTTGCTTCAAGTTTTTCTCCTACTTCTAAGTCTTTTCCAACAATTAGATAACTTTTTGCGGTATCTGCTGATCCTGTTGTACTCCATTTGTTTGAACTATCATTTAAATCTGTTGTAGGATTTTCTACATCACTATAGTAAACTTGTACATCTTGAGAAGATGCTATAGATATTCCACTAGTTAATCTTACATCTAAAGTATTACTTTCTCTTGTTGGGAAATTTCCAAGTATTTTTACATCATTTATTTTTGAACCTTCATTGTTGATAGCGCTAATATTAATTGTTGCATTTTTTTCTTCTGATGATACTTCAAGATCTACTGTTTTTGTACCTTGATCTCCTACTGTTTCTATATTGTATTCTTTAATATTATTAGTAGTTATAAGTCCTGTATTTGCCATTATTTTTATATTTGATTCTTGAATTGCATTATCACTAAAGCTTGTTGCTAAGTCATTTGTATATGTAAGTGTTATTTTTTCATCACTGCTTATTGCTAAACTGTCAATATCAATGTCTGCATATATTACTATTGTTGTTCCTTCTAAAGATTCTGTGTTATATGTTGTTTGTTCTCCTTCTAGTTTTATCTCTATAACATATGCCCCATTTTCTTGATAACTAGTTGCTGACCCTAAATTTAGTCCATTTCCATATAACATTCTACATTTTGCATCTACTTTTGTTACTTGTTTTGGTAATGTAATTTTTATTGTTGGATTTTTATATAAATCTTTAGATTCATCATTGTTTAATAATGTTGCTGTTATTCTTATATTTTCGTTTGTTCCTATAGTTGAAAGTGTGTCTGTACTAACATCTAAAGATGCTTCTGATGATGTATTTTTTAATTCTATATTGTTATTTATTGTTGATAATTCTTTTGCATTGTAATTTCCAGATATATTTTCTTTAATTCCTGTCAACGCACTTATTTCATCTTTAGAATAACCTGAATTTAAAATAGACTTTGTATTTCTTATATGTAATGTTCCTAATGCTACTGGTTTACTTGTTGTAAATTCTACATTTTTTGTTCCTTCTGAATAGGTTATTACTATATCTCCATTACCATCTGCCTCAGAGTCTTTATTAATAGTTCTAGTTACTCCATTTGGTTCTTTTATTGTTATTGATCCATCTTCTCCGAAGATATTCATAAATTCTTGCTTGTTTATTTTGCTTTCTTTATAAATTATATTTGCTGTTTTTTCTTCTGTTCCTGTTAAATATTTTGCCTCATCTGCTTTTAATGTTATAGTTGTTGCTATATCTAAGTAATTTACATCTATTTTGCTTGTTGTATTATAGCTTCTTTCTTCTCCTGTATATATTTTTCCTTTATAAATTTCTTTTTCTGTATTTTCTATTGAGTATGAAATTATTCCATCTATTTCTTCTTTAATTTGCACATCACTTTTTGCTGTTAATTCTTTATTATCATAAGTTGAAATTTTATCATTTATTGATACTTGAGTATTTGATATATCTTCATCTTTGTTAAATATATAACTTACAATAAATGAATCTTCTGTATTTTTATTCCAGCTTATATTATCTGTGTTTGTGTTTTCTAATTTTATTGATATTTTACTATTTGCTTCGTCATAACTAGAATTGCTATCACCAAAACTTATGTTACTATTAGTTGCTTTTGTACTTTTAGCATATACATTAACATTTTCTGGTTTTTTTGTCATTGTTAAATCAATTTCTGTTTGTTTTACAGGGTAATTATTTTCTGTAATTTTACTGCTTACTAATACTTGAACTATTCTTTTTTCTTCTCCATTTATTTCATAGATGCTATTTGTTAATATCTTTGATGAAAGTTCTGCATTTGTATCATCTCTAGACTTCCAATGTATTCCTACTGTAGCAGTTCCTTTTATATCAATATATTTTGCTTTTTCTACGTTCTTACTGTTTACATATTGACCTTCTAAAACAATTTCTGATGAGCTCGATAAATTATCAGCAGTTATTGTATCACTGCTTTTAGCTTCTATTTTTAATTTAATAGTTACTGTACTTCCTGCATTTATTTGATTTAATGTTACTGTATTGTCAGAAATTTCGGCTATGTCTTGTGTTTGTATTTCATCTTTTATGTTAAAATTACTATTAGCTAAACTGATTTTTCCATTAAAATAACCTTCATTTCTTACTGTTACATCAACATATAAATCTTGCTCTTCTTTTATATTTTTTCCTATTTTGTCAACTTTTTCTCCATTTTCGTTTAAAAAATAAGCAGAAAAGTCAACATTTGAGTTGTTTGTTTTTATTGTTTCTACAGCATAACTTACAGCTGCTTCACCTACAAACAAAAAATTTGAAACCGTTAATGCAATGATTAACAGCATCGCACAAAGTTTATTAATTATATTTTTTTCTTTTTGGATGTTCATAATTAATTCCTCCTTTTTTATCACTATACCTCTAATTACCATTATAAAGCTTTTTTTAACATTTTGCAATAGATTTTCCCATTTTTTGTAACT
Organism: uncultured Clostridia bacterium; assembly: GCA_944386695.1. Lineage (GTDB taxonomy): Bacteria > Bacillota > Clostridia > TANB77 > CAG-508 > CAG-269. The sequence goes on from CALXCB010000016.1 coordinate 9,710, forward strand.
TTTTTATGTCGTTTCTATTGCAATTTATAGCCATAAGACATTTTTAACTAACCTTTTTGTTAACTTCAAACATTTAATAATAACTGGTAACACATATTTTTTGTTCTCATATAATATAATTACAAAGAGGTGATTTTATGAATAATACTGATATTTCTTATTTAATGAATATGTTAAATAATATAGATAAAAACCAACTAGCTAAAGGTCTTAACCAGATTAATCAGATTCTAAGCCCTGAAGAGAAGCAAAAAATTATTCAAGCTTTAAATTTAAAAAATAATACTGAAAATCAATAATATATTAGGAGGTGCATTTTATGGCAGAAGATAATCTCTCTAGTGTTTTTAATAATTTTAAAAACATTCTTAATAATTCGAATTCGGCTAAGTCTAATAGTCATACTAATACTTCAAATCAAGATACTAATAATTTTAATATCACTCCTGAAATGATAAACAATTTGGCAAATATATTGCAAAATAATTCTTCTGATAATTCACAAGATAACTCACAAGGGAAAAATGCATCTTTTAATGACTCTGATTCTTCTGCTTTTAATAGTTCTAATATCGATTTTGAAACTATTATGAAAATTAAATCTATAATGGATACATTAAATAAAAAGGATGACCCAAGAAGTAATCTGCTTTATTCTCTAAAACCTTATCTAAGAGAGAGTAGACGAAAAAAGCTTGATCAATATGTTAATTTATTTAAAATTACTCAAGTTACTAATTTATTTAAAAATGAAAAAGGAGATAAATCTTAATGCCTTTCTTTCATTATCCTTTTGTCTATAATCCTAATTACTATAATAGATTTAAAAATTATAATAGAAGACCTATTTCTATCACTTCTTATATGCCACCAAATTCTAAAAAGGAAACTGATGCTCATCAAGTAGATAAAAATTCTCATCAGGACTATAAAAAAAATAATTCAAAAAGCAATACTGATAATTACTTTTTTGAATTATTTGGTTTAAAACTTTATTTTGATGATATTCTCTTAATATGTCTTATTTTTTTCTTGTATCAGGAAGGCGTGAGAGATGATGAATTATTTATAAGTTTGATCCTATTGCTATTAAGTTGATTTTATTCAATTATAATGTCTTGTCCATCTATATATACATATGCTCCTTTACGTAATGGTTCTTCATCTCTGTCTATCTCTTTTACTATATTTGCTATACGAATTTGTACTGTATCCAATTTTCCAGCAGCAATTATTGCTTTTGTATTTCCTTTTGCTCCTGCATGTGCTAATCCCCTAAGTGTTCCCAACACAACGATATTGTCTGCTGCTATTACCTCTGCTCCAGAATTCACATCTCCTAGTATTACAACACTACCTTCATCTTCTAATCTCTGACCAGATCTCAATGAACCTCTATGGAACTTTGTTTCGGAAGTGGAAATTTCTTGGATAAAAGTTCTTTTTATATTATGTAACCCTAGCTCTTTTGGCATATCAAAATCAACTTCTACACCTAGTACATCTTTAATTATGTTTTCTATCTGATCCATTTCTTTGTTTTTTAATACTTTCCCTGTTATCATTATAGGTGTGGTTTCGTCTTTATAGATTTTCTTTAATTGAATTACTTTTCTTTTTATTTGAAAAATTATATCTTCAAATTTTGCTTCACTATTTATTTTTATAAGTACAAGATTATTTTTTTGACTTACATTTATACAATTTCTCATAATGCTCTCCTTAATCTTATTGGATTGTTTCTATATAATTATCTGCTGAGTTATCTTCTTGTATTTCATCTGATTGTATATTCATTCCAAAATATTGTGCTATTATTTCTTTTGCTACTTCTGCTGTATAAAAACCATGTTGTCCATTTTCAACCATTACAACTACTGCTATTTCCGGATCGTTATATGGTGCAAACCCTGCAAACCACGCATTTACATTATTTCCTACTTCCGCAGATCCCGTTTTTCCTCCAACTTCTATATCAAAATTTCTAAATACACTACTTGCTGTTCCTCCTTCTTCTGTAACCGAACGCATTCCTCCTAGTACGGCTGCAATGTGTTCTGGTGAAAATGTTAAATTCTCAGTATTCTCATCTTCTAATCCTAATTTTTGTTTTGTATATTCTTCTATTTCTGTTCGTGATGATTCTGTTCCATCTGCATTTAATATTCTTTTTATGATTGTTGGCTGTATTTTATTTCCTCCGTTTGCAATCATGGCTATATATTTGGCAACTTGTAATGGCGAAAAATTATTATAACTCTGCCCTATTGCTGCAGCTAGTGTTTGTCCTGCTGACCAAGTTTCTCCTAGTGCTTCTGCTGCTTCTGGTGATGCAAGGGTTCCAGCTGTTTCACTTGGAAGTTCAATTCCTGTTTTTGATCCTAGGCCAAAGTATCTTGCATATTTATCTAATACATCTATTCCCATTCTATTTCCTATTTCATAGAAAAAGTAGTTGCATGAATGTTGTATTGCACCTGATACATTTAAGTATCCATGCCCTCTATGATATGTGGAATAATACCAACAAACTGGCTGATAATCCTTGTATCTTGTATATACTCCTGTATCATTTATTTTTTCTGTAGTTGAAACAACTCCAGATTCTAATCCTGCTAGTGCTGTAATCATTTTAAATATAGATCCTGGTGCATATGCTCCTGATATTGCTTTATTAAATAAAGCATTATTTTCCTTTATTACATTATAGTCAGCTACACTAATTCCTCCTATCCATACATTTGGATCATAACTTGGATTACTTGCCATAGCTAAAATTTCACCAGAATGAACATCTATTGCTATTACACATCCTCCTGTTGCATCTGCTGTTTGAGAAAATCCACCATTTCTTATTTTTTCTATATTATTGGCTAATGCTGTTTCTGCAATTTCTTGTAATTTTGAATCTATTGTCAGTACTACGGTTGAGCCTTGTTTTGCTTCTTCTGTTACGGTTTCTCCAGTTACGGTTCCATCAACTGACATTTCTATTTCTTCTTTTCCTTTTTCACCTCTTAAGTAATCTTCAAATAGTGCTTCTATACCAGTTTTACCAACATCGTCATCATTGCTATATATTTCTTGAGCTTCATTATATTCTGATTCACTTATTTTTCCTATATACCCCAGTATATGTGATGCTAAACTTCCATAGTTATATTTTCTTGTGCTTTCTGTTGTTATTGTTACTCCAGGAAAATCACTATTTCTTTCACTTATTTGTGCTACTACTTCTCTTGGGACATTTTCTGCTAGTTCTAACGATTTTGTGCTACTATATCCCTTTGTTGTTATTTCATATCGTATTGAAATTATTTTTCTAGCCTCTTGTATTGAATTAGATGTTATTGAATATTTTTCAATAAAACTTTGCATAGCTTCATCTGGTGTTGCATTTTCTGATAATTTATACTTAGAAAGCCATTTTGTAAGTTCTTCTCCTTCTATTGTGAATTCTGTGCCTTCACTATTTATTGGGAAATTGTCTGGATAACTTATTTGATATTGTTCAAAAAGATTTATTAAATTTAATATACAATTATTTAGTGTTGTGTCATCTGATTTTGTTTTGTATAATTCTAAATTAAAGAAACTATCTGTTGATGCTAAAATATTTCCAGATCTATCTACAATGTCTCCTCTAGCTGCCTCTAACACACTTTCTCTTGATAGTCTTGTATTTGAAGTTTCCCTATAACTTGCACCATTTACTATTTGTAAATCAAATAGTCTACTGACTAAAATTATTCCTATAATATATACTACGATTATTAAAATATTAAATCTTAAATTTGTATTTTCTTTTTTTATTCTTTTCTTCAATATCTCACCTTCTTTGGCTAAGCAATTTTATATTAAAAATATCTTGTTAAAATCTTATTTCCTTTATATTCTTCCTCTATTTTATATCCTAAGCTTTGCATAAGTGGATATAGTATTATTGTTAATATGACATTATATATGCTTTCTATCAATAATATTTTTGCAAAACTTATAATTTCAAAATCGTATCCATATATAAAATGTCCTATTATATAAGTCCCTATTTCATATATTAATGTTGCTGTTACAACCATTATTATTATTGTAATTCTGCTTTCTTTTGAGAAGTTTTTATCAAATATGCCTCCCATTAACCCAATTGCTCCTAGCATTATAGCTGTAATTCCTATTTTTTTGCTTATAAAAAAATCTAAAAGCAATCCAAATATTATTCCATATGTTAATCCCGCTATTTTGCTATAGAATAAACCTATAAAAAGAATGTACATTATAAATAAATTCGGCATGACTCCGTGCTATTTCGAACCAAGAGAAAAAATTCACTTGAAGTAAGTATATAATTATAAATGTTATAATTACTAATATATTAATTAATATTTTTTTCATTTTTTCCTCCTTGTTCTTCTACTCTTTTATTATTTTTTTAGTTTGTGATTACTAACACTGTATCTAGTTTGTTAAAATTTACTGCGGTTTCTACTAATGCATATCTGTCTGTTAAATTTCCTGAATTTACTACTTTTGATACTGTACCTACAAAAATCCCTTTTGGATAAATACCACCCAATCCTGATGTTTCTACTGTATCACCTTGTGCTATTGTAGCATCTGTTGGTATATATACTGCTTTTAAATTTTTTGCATCTCCTAGCATCCCTTTACAAACTATGCTATCATGTGCTGAACTTAACATACTACTAGTATTGCTTGAAGAGTCAATTATTGTTTGAACTTTAGATGTTGTATCTGTCACTGATATTACATAACCAACTAATCCTTCTGCTGCTATTACTGTCATATTTTCTTCGATACCACTTTTTTTACCTACATTTATTACTATTGTTTTAGAATAGTTACTTATGTCTCTATTTATTACATCTGCCGCTACTGTTTCATAATCACTGTATTTTTCTGATAGATTTAAATATTCTTTTAGTGTTTCATTTTCTGCTCTTATTGTTTCTAACTCTCTTAATGTTTCTTCTAATTCATTATTTCGTGCTTGTAGTTGCTCATTTTCTTCTTTTAGGTTGTTTATATTTGTAAAAAATGATGAATTTCCATGTATCTTATTTTTGACATAAGTAAGTCCATTCTGTATTGGATTTACTAACTTATTTACTACATTTTCTATATAAGATAAATTACTATTTTCTGTATTTGTTAATATGACTAAAAATATTAAAATAATTACAGTTACTACTATTCCAACTATTCCATTTTTCTTGTTTTTATACATAATAATTTATCCTTTCTCTTTATTATCTTTTTCTTCTACTATTTATTAAAACTGTTCTTAGTTTTTCCAAATCTTCTAGTGTTTTTCCTGTTCCGTTTACAACACATTCTAACGGGTTATTTGCAATATATACTGGCATATTAGTTTCTTGGCTTAATAATTTATCAATATTTTGAATTAATGCTCCCCCACCTGCTAAGTAAATCCCCTTTTCTACTAGGTCTGAGGCAAGTTCAGGTGGTGTTTTTTCTAGTGTTTGCTTTACTGTATCTACTATTTTTGATATTGATTCGCTTAAGGCCTCCATGATCTGTGATGATTTTACTATTACATTTCTTGGAAGTCCATTACTTAAGTCTCTTCCTCGTATTTCCATTGGTGTATCTGCCATAAGTGGTGTTGCACATCCTATTTGTTTTTTTATTTCTTCAGCAGTCGTTGTTCCTATAGCTAGATTTTCTTCTTTTTTTATATAATTTACTATATCCTCGTCTAACTCGTCTCCAGCGATTCTTAATGAATTACTTATAACTATTCCGTCCTAATGATATAACTGCTACTTCTGTTGTTCCTCCTCCAATGTCTACAATCATACTACCACTTGGCTCTGATACATTTATTCCTGCACCGACTGCTGCAGCCATTGGTTCTTCTATTAAATAAACTTCTCTTGCTCCTGCTTGCATAATAGATTCTTCTACTGCTCTTTCTTCTACTTCTGTTATACCAGATGGTACTCCTACTACTACTCTAGGCTTTCCTGTATTGTATTTTGAATTTACTTTTTTTAGCATATTTTTCAACATTAATCCTGTAGCTGTAAAATCTGCTATTACTCCATCTTTCATTGGTCTTACGGCTTTAATAATTTCCGGTGTTCTACCTAACATTTCTTTTGCTTCATGACCTGTTGCTACAATCTCTCCTGTTTTTTTATCTATAGCCACAACTGATGGTTCTTTTAATACTATTCCTTTTCCTTTTATTGTCATTAAAATATTTGCTGTTCCTAAATCTATTCCTATATCTTTTGAACCAAATGCAAATAATTTCATTTTTATTTCCTCCCTAATTTTGTTTTCCAATTTTCAATAATTTTTATACTTGTATATTCTTTGTTTCCTATTATTATATGGTCAATCAATTCTATACCTAGTATTTTTGCTGCATTTTCTAATTTTTTTGTTATTTCATAATCTTTTTGACTAGGTGTAGGATCTCCGCTTGGATGATTGTGTACAAGTATTAGTTTTGGTGCATTTATTTTTACTGCTTCAGATAGAATATTTTTCATTCCTATGCTTACAAAATTATTTCCACCTTTAGCTACATTTTTTATCTTTAAAATATTGCATTGATTATCTAATAATATGATTTTGGCAATCTCTGTTTTTTCATATCGCATTTCATCCATTAGTATCTTTGCTATATCATTTGGTTCCCTTATTTTAACTTTTCTATAATTTGGCGTTGAATTCATTCTAATTGCAAGCTCACAAACAGCCTTTAATTGAATTGCTTTTACTCTTCCTATTCCTTTTATTTTTGTTATTTCTTCTATACTTAAATCTCTTAAAAAACTTAAGTTTTGTTCATCATATCTATCATTTAAATTTAAAAGCTTCTGAGCTATTTCTATGCTTGTATATTCTTTTGTTCCAGTTTTTATTATTATTGCTAGTAATTCTGCATTACTTAAATTTTTTTCACCATATAATTCTAATTTTTCATATGGTCTTTCACTTTGTGGTAATTCTTTTATTGTCAATTGAGGTTCCTTTCCGCCCCTAAATTAAATTTTTCTATATATAAATATTGATATAGCCATTCCTATTATACTTGCTATATTTATTTTTATTGAAAATGCAAATGTTATACTTAAAATACTTAAATCTAGTACAAATGGCGTTTGTAATCCAAATTCTTGTCCAAATGCTAACCACCATAATCCATTTACATTTGCTGCTAAGTCTCCTAGTAAACCACCTATTACTAGTCCACTTAATATAAATATTAATAATATCCAAAAACTTTTATCTTTGACCGCCATTTTTTCCTCCTTTGTTTTTGTCTTACGGATTTTTTGATTATAAGACTTTTATATTATATATTCATTTTATATTTTTTTCAAGCAAATTGTAGATTTTTTTTATTTTTTGTGTTAGAGTAGATATATTACCAAAAATTGTTTCTTTAAATATTATTGATTTAGTAGTATAATATTTTTAGCAACTAGTTTTTTATTACATATAATGTGTAGGAGGATCTTTTATATATGAAAATCGAAAAACTTACTGAAAATAAAATTAGAATTATTATGAATATTGATGAATTAGCAGCTAAAAACATTGATATACATAGTTTGTCAAAAACTGATGCTAAATCCAATTCTCTTTTTCAAATTATTTTGGAAGAGGCAGAAAAGCAAGTTGGATTCAAGGTAAAAAATTGTAAACTGCTTGTGGAAGCTTTTTCTACTGCTGATGACTATATTATATTTACTTTGACTAAGTATAAAAATGAATTAACCCCCGAAAATTCACCTAAAAGACTAAAATTTAAAAGAAAATCTTTGACTAATTCTTATAAAAATGCTATTTATCAATTTAATAATTTCGAGGAGTTTTGTAACTTTTGTACATATTGTCATGGCTCTAAACTTGGAACTTTAACTGGATTAGCCAAAACTGTATCTTTATATGAGTATAATTCTTTATATTACTTGGTGCTTTCTAATATTAATATTACTTTTAAAAATATTAATTTATTTTATACCTCTATTTCTGAGTTTTCTAATTTAGTTAGTAGTTCTGGTATTATGAAGAGTAAATTAGATGAATGTGGTAAAATAATTTTTAAGAATAATGCTATAAAAAATGGTATAAAATATTTTGTAAATATTTAATGAATTTATGGTTTATTTTTTAGAAGTATGATATTATATAATTATATATATACAAGGAAGGTGATTTTATGAATTCATATGAAGATTCTAATGCAGTACGAACATTAGATACTAATTCTGTTCTTACAAATACATTTTTTAGAATGTTTTTAGGCTTGGCAGCTAGTGCTATTGCAGCTTTTTATGCATATTATTCTGGATTATATGTAACAATGATCATGAATGGATATTATGCTATTTTGGCAATTGTAGAACTTGTGGTTGTTATTGTCTTTTCTTTGCTATTTAGAAAGTTATCTCCTACAGCAGTTACAGTTCTGTATTTTGCCTATGCTTTTTTAAATGGTTTTACTTTATCAGTTATTTTTGCTGCATTTGAGATGACGTCTATTGCATATGCTTTTATTGGTACAGCTGCTTTATTTGGTGTCTTATCTTATATAGGATACAAAACTGATAAAGATATTTCCAACTGGGGAACTATACTTACAGTTTCACTTTTAATTGGTATTATTTTAACTTTTGTTAATTTCTTTATAGGAAGTAGTATGCTAGATATAATTTTAAATTGGGCTATCTTATTCATTTTCTTTGGTTTGACTGTATATGATATGAATAAAATTAAAGCTATGCAAGAAATGGGATTTTGCGATGATGAAAAATTATATGTTTATGGAGCAATGGAACTTTATTTGGATTTTATTAATATCTTTTTAAGAATTTTATCTATATTTGGTAAACATAGAGATTAAAAACTGGTACTTTTCTGTACCAGTTTTAATTTTTCCAATTTGAAAATAATGGTAATATAATATTAAATCTAGTTCCTTTACCTTCTTCAGTTTCAAATGTAATATTTCCATTAAAATGAGCTTTAATAGTTGAATAAGACATATAAAGTCCAAGTCCAGTACCGTTTTTTCCTTTTGTTGTGATCATTTCCTTAAATAATTTTTCTTGTACTTTTTTTGGTAATCCTGATGCATGATCTTCTACAGTAATCACCAAATTTTCATTTTCCTGCTTAAATTCTAATATTATTTCTTCTTCTGTTTTTCCTTTATATGCTTGAATAGAATTAGAAATCATATTATCTATGACTTGCACTAGGCTATTTACATCTCCATGAATCATTAATTTACTATCAACATGCATCTTTACAGTTAAATATAAAAGTGCATTTTTTAATTCATGTTTCATTAAAATATCTACTCTTTTTACAAGTTCTTCTAGATCAAATGAATTATTCTCTGTTTCAGATAATGTAACTGCTTGCCCTTTTACTGCTGTTATAACATCAGACATATATTCTGTATAATCTCTAATTTTACTAATCCAATTTGAAAAATCTTTTGCTATATCGTGAAAGTCTTGATCTGTAACAAGAGGATTTCCAATTGAATTATCCAATTCTGTTGTTAGATCTTGGAGTGCTTCAGTTGCTCCTGAAATTGACATTATAGGAGTTTTTAAGTTATGTGCTATTCCTCCAATGAATTGACCAAGAGAAGCTAAACGCTCACTTTCCATAAGACTTTCTTGATTGTCTTTTATTGTTTTCATATCCTCTGTATGTTGGGTAATATCTTTAAATAAAATTAGTGTTCCTATAAAAGATTGTTTATTATTTAAACTACTAAATTCAATATGAAAATATTTATTTAGTTTTTCAAAATATTTATTTATAGTTTGGGTTTTATTTGTTTTTTTAGTTAGTAATAACAGTTTATTTAATTCCTCAGCTTTTATGGATAAATCTGTATTTTCTACTAAATCAAAAATATTTTTATTTCTTATATATGAGTCTTCCATTTTTGATAAAATCAAAAATGTTTTGTTAAAATCTATAATTTTATTATTTTCATTAATAACAAGATACCCGTCACTGATCTTATCTACTACTGTTTGTAAAGCAATTGGAGCTATGCTTAAAAATTTAAATTTAAATATAGCTAATGCAAAACATAAAATAGCTATTGTAAATGTTATTGGTGTTACATATATTTCCATCGGTATTATTTTATATGTTCCCAATATATTAACTATTACAGGTGTACTCATTCCTAAAACAATTAATATAGATTGCTTTGAAAAAAAGCCTGAATTTTTTATTGAAAATTTTAACATATAGAATATACCTATTATTAATAGTGTATATGAATATATATTGTGTATTGTCATATATGGACCATATTCTGTTGCAGCAATATTAGTTGAATAATGTATATAAAATAAATGATGATAATCATTTGTCCATAATACCAATAATGATACTATTGGTATTATGAATAAAAGTAAATATTTTTTCTTAAATGTAATTTTTGTATTTGCAAATACAAGCCCTGTAAAAAATACAGTTATTGGCAAAAAACAGGTTCCTATATATACAATATAATCAAAGTATATTGGGTTTATTCCTAATCTATCTGCAAATAGAATTTGTGCTATTTGCCCTACTATACAAATAACAAGACAAACTAGGTTCCCAGAAAATATCTTTCTTATTTGATTTTTAGCCACTGACTTTAAAATTATAGCTAATAATGATATGTCAGCTACAAATGCTACTATTAGTAATATAAGTGTCATATTGTTATTTATCATTTTTATCTCCTCGTAATTTTAAATATATTTTATATTTTTGAAATATTCTATATATTTCTTTATGTAAGTTTCATCTATTTTTGGCCATTTAAATCCTATTTTTTGTAAATATTTATTTGTAAAATCACAATTTGGAATAATGTAATTTATTAAGTTTAATAATTTATTTTCATCTAAGTCTGTTATTATTCCACTAATATCATTTTTTAATATCGGGTCTTTTAGTGCTAAGTTTATTTTTTCTTTAAATTCATCATCAGAAACAAATCTAATTTCTTCTCCTAGAGTATTTAATATTTCTAATACCTTTTTTATCCCAATAAGATTATTATTATATAAATGAAATACTGTAAATTTTGGATTACTTTCCATTATTTTTATTATAGCTTTTGCACAACTATCTACAGGAGTAAATTCTAATTCATGCTTTGCAATTTTTTTTTGTATAACCCCTAATTTTAATACAGACTTTATTCTATTTATAAATGCATTTTCAGATACATTTATTTGAAATTTACCATCAGAATATCTATTTGTCATATTTCCAACTCTTAATACACATGCATCTAAACCTTGATCTATTGCTTCAAATATTTTCTTTTCTGCTTCAAATTTTGTATATACATAAACATTATTTAAGTCTTGCCCAATATAAAATTCATTTTCTCTAAATTCTATATTATCTCCATTTTCACTTTCTGTCATTATATTTCCAGATACACTTAATGTTGAAATATAATATAATTTTTTATTAAATTTCTTGCAGAATTCCATTACATTAATTGTTCCTTCTATATTTGTATCATTGAAGCTCTTGAAATTTCCATAATGTTTTACATTTGCTGCTGTATGTATTATACAATCTACATTTTGTGCTAATCTTTCATATTCTTCATTACTTTTCTGTCCCAATTTTTTGTCTGTAATATCACCATTTACTACAATAATTTTTCTTCCAAATAAATTATTGTATTTATCTCCAAAATAGAATTCCATAATCTTTTTTACTCTTTCTTCTGGTTCTATTGATGATTTTTCCCTTACAATACAATATATTTTATTGCAATTTACTAAGATTAATTGTTCTAGTATATGGGCTCCTAAAAATCCTGTAACCCCTAATAAAAGTACATTATTAATTTTCTTCTTGCAATTTATTTTTTTCATTTTTTCTGTTTTGTCTATACTGTTTTCTGAAAGTATCTTATTTATTTTTGTATAATCATAGTTTTTATCTATCTTATAAACTATTTTTTTATTTTTTCTTTCAGATAACATTCTGATTGTTGGGTTTGAGAAAATATCTGAATATGTTAATTTTAATCCTAAATTTAAAGCTTCTATTTGGAATTTTATTGCTGTTAAAGAGTCTCCACCTATCTCAAAGAAATTATCATCTATTCCAACCTTTTTTAATAAAAATAATTTTTTAAATATCTCTGCAATTTGTTTTTCAAATTCATTTCTTGGTGGTATATATTCTGCTTTTGTTCCAAAATTAGTTGGCAATTTTTCTTTATCTATTTTTCCATTTGGTGTTAATGGAAATCGATTTAATTGTATTATAAAATTTGGTATCATATATTCTGCCAATTTTTGTTTTAAAAATGTCATTAAATCGATTGAAGAAATTTCTTTTTCGGCAATATAATAAACCACTATATATGTTCTTTCACCTTTTTTATATGTTGTTGTAAATGATTTTATTATATTTGGATATTCCATAACAGTATGATTTATTTCACTTAACTCTATTCTGTGACCAGATATTTTTACTTGTGAGTCATTTCTGCCTATGAAGTTTATAGTTCCATCTTCATTCCATTTTGCTATATCTCCTGTTTTATACATCTTTTTGCTATTATTGTCAAATGTATTTTCTAAAAAATTCTTTTCTGTTTCTGCTTTTTTATTTATATATCCTTTTCCTACTCCTTCTCCTGTTACATATATTTCTCCAGAAATACCAATCGGTTGTATATTTTTATCTTTACTTAATATATATATATTGTTATTTTTTAATGGTTTTCCTATTGATACAATTCCATCTTCTACATCTTTTTCATATTTAAGAGCTGTACAGCATATCGTCGTTTCCGTAGGACCATAACCATTTACTATTATCATTTTTTCATTTAATTTATAATATTTATTTAATACATTTTTTCTTATTGGTTCAACTCCAACCAATATTTTATTTATTTTGATATTTTCTTTATCTTTTAAAATATTATATACATCTTCTAATATATTTGGTGGTATATATATTCCTGTTATTTCATCTTCTTCTATTGATTTTGTATATGTGAATATATTTTGTATGATTTCTTCTTCATATAATACTAATGTTGACCCATTTAGTATTGGTAAAAATATTTCCCATATGCTTACATCAAATGAAATATTAGTAGATGCCAAAAATTTATCTTTTTGAGTTATGTCATTATTATAATAATTTTTAAAAGTATATATAAAGTTTATTAAATTTTTATGTTCGATTTGTACCCCTTTTGGTTTTCCTGTTGACCCTGATGTGTATATTATATATGCAATATCATCAGGGGTTGCCATGATTTCTTTTATTTGTTTATTTTCTTCTAGTATTGTTTTAAAAGATGTTACTTTTTCCTTAATTCCACAAAAATCTAAATTATTTTCTTTATTGTATATTAGCATTTTAGCATCACTGTTTTTTAGCATATATTCTAGTCTTTCTTTAGGATATCCTATATACATTGGCATATAAATACCACCAACTTTTAGTGTTGCTAACATAGCTATTATAAGTTCTATTGATCTATTTAAGTTAATTCCTATTACATTTCCTGGTTTTATACCTTTTTGTAATAATTTATTTGATAAATAATTAGATTTTTTGTCAAGTTCATCATAAGTTATCTCATTTTTACCACATTTAACAGCTATCATGTTTTTACTTTTTTCTACTTGTTCTTTAAATAATTGTACTAATGTTTTTTGCTTTGGATATTCTAGCTTTACATTATTAAATTCATGTAAAATTTTATTTTTTTCTATTTCAGAAATTATAGAAATATCTTTAATTTTAATATCTTTATTATTTAAAATACATTTTATAATATTCATATAATGTTCAAATAATCTTTCAATTGTTTGCTTTTTAAATAAGTCCGTACAATATTCTATGTTAATTGTGTGTGTCTTTGGTTTTACTTCTAATGATAAATTAAACTTAGCAATATTATTGTCTATTTCAATTATTTGACATTCTTTATCTCCTATTTTTATTATATTTTCTTCTTTATTTTGATAAGTAAACATTATATCAAATAGAGGATTTTTAGTATTATCTCCTTTAATTCCTAATTTTTTTATTAACATATCAAATGGATATGGTTGATTTGATAAATCATCTAATACTTGTTCTTTAATATTATCTAAAAATTCTTGGAATGTAAGTTCTGGATTTACGTTTCCTTTGACTACAATGTTATTTACAAACATTCCAATCATTCTTTTTGTTTCATTTATGTTTCTGTTTGTTATAGGACTACCCAAAATAATTTTTTCTTGTCCCGTATATTTATATAGTAATATAAAAAATGCTGAAATAAATAACATATATGGCGATGCTCCTATTTTTTTTGCATATCTTTCTATTTTTCTAAATTCTTTTTCATTTATTATATTACTGATTCTATTACCTTTGTAACTTCTCTTTTCCGATATTTTATAGTCATATGGTAAATTTAATTGTAAAAATTCTGCATCTTTAAATTTGTTTACCCAATATTTTTCATATTCTTTTATTTTTTTGCTTTTGTTAAATTCATTTTCCCACATAGCATAATCTTTATATTGTATTGGTATTTTTTTCAAATTGTATCCATTATATATTCTGTTAAATTCTATTATTAGGTTATTTATTGATGTTCCATCCATTATTATATGGTGTGCATCAAATAACATTAATGTCTTTTTGTTTTCTATATAATGTAATTCTATTCTGATTAATGGTGCTTTTTCTAGTTCAAAAGGTATTGGGAAGTTATTTATAATTTCTTTGATTTCTCTTTCTTTGTTTTGATATATAGGTATTTCAAAATTTATATTATCATATACCTTTTGAGCTACATCATCATCATACAATATAAATGCAGTTCTAAGAGTACTGTGTCTTTCAATGATTTTTTCAAAAACTTTTTTTATTCTTTCTTTGTCTAATATTCCATTAACTAATATTCCTCCTGGCATGTTATATACTGTATTATTTTCTCCTATCATTTTAGAATGATAATAAATCCTTTTCTGTGCTGATGATAAAGGATATACTTCTTGTTCTGGTGCTTTTTTTATTTTTATCTTTGATATATTTTTCGATTGATTTTCCTTAATATATTTAGATATATCTTTTATTGTATATTTTGATAGTATATCTTTTATATTTATTTCGACATTAAATTTTGATAATATCTTTGTTGATAACGTTATTGCAGTTAAAGAGTCCCCTCCCAAATCCAATATTGTGTCTGATAAATTAATATTCTCTGCATTTAGCATTTTTCCAATTATCTTCATTAATTCTTTATCTATATTGTTTCTTATTTCTAATTTTTCTTTATGTTTTTTTTGAATTTTGGGCATTGGCAAAGCTTTTTTATCTATTTTTCCATTTGGAGTATATGGTATTTTTTCCAATTTTATAAAAAATTGGGGTAACATATATTGTGGTAATTTATTTTGTAATATTGTTTTTACTATATCTTCATCAACAGGTCCTTTTGGTGTATAATATGCGCATAGTACGTCTTTTCCGTTTATTTCTTTTTTTATAACTATTGCATTTGATATATTATATATTGATAATAATTGTTTTTCTATTTCCTCTAATTCTATTCTTAGTCCTTTTATTTTTACTTGATTATCTATTCGTCCATAACAAATAATTTCACCATTTTTGTCAAAAGCCCCTAAGTCTCCCGTTTTATACATAATTTTATCTTTTTTAAATGGATTTTTTATAAAAATTTTTTCTGTTTGTTCTTTTTTATTTATATATCCTTTTCCAACACCATCGCCAGATATATATATTTCTCCAATTATTCCTTGTGGTAAAATTTTTTGGGTTCTATCTAGTATGTATATTTGTGTATTTGCAATTGGTCTTCCTATTGTTATTTTTTCTATATTACTTACATCTTTTACACTAGAAAATATAGTTGTTTCAGAAGGTCCATATCCATTATACACGGTTACTCCTGGTATTATCTCTTTTAATTTATTAACAATTATCTCTGACAATGGTTCTCCTGCTAACATTATATATTTTAAACTTTTTAAATCTTTTTTATTTTTTATACTATTTAAATGAAATTTCATAACAGATGGTGTTGTTTGAATTATTTCTATTTTATTTTCTTTTATTATTTGCTCTAACTTGGAGGTTATTTTTTGTTCATTTTCATTTGTCATAAATAATGTTAACCCTCTACTTAAAGAAATAATTGTTTCAAAAATAAATATATCAAAAGAGACTGTAGTTGTTGATATAATATTATGTTTTTTTCCGTCTTTTAAATATTTTATTTGGCTTTTCATTGCATGATAAAAGTTTGATAAATTTTTTTGTGTTAGCATTACACCTTTCGGGATTCCTGTTGAACCAGAGGTATATATCAAATATGATAAATCTTCTGGTTTTGAAATATTTTTTATATTTTCCTTGTTGGATTTATAAATATTATTATCTAATTTTATATTTATTATTTTAGCTGTCGTATTTATACTGTGATTATTGTTAGTTAACAAAATTGCAGCTTTACTATCTGAAAGCATATAACTTATTCTGTCTTGAGGATATTCGGGATCTATAGGAATATAACATCCTCCTGATTTTAAAACAGCTAATATAGCAATTATAACTTCAAAAGAACGTTCTGCCATAATTCCTATAATGGTATTATTAGTAACTCCATTTGCCCTTAATTCATATGCCAAACTATTTGCCTTTTCATTTAATTCTTTATATGTCATCTTTTTTCCCGCAAATATTAGGGCTGCTTCATCTGGAATAAGTTCTGCTTGTTTTTCAAAATATTTTATTATCGGAATATTTTTATCATATTTCAAGTCTGTTTCATTCAAATTATAGATAAGTTCGTTTTTTTCATCAGGTGTTACTATATCAATATTATTAATTTCTATATTTGAATTTTTTAAAACTTGTGAAATAATATTAAGAATTCTATTATGCATATTTATTATATCTGTACAAGAAAGTTTTGCAATTTGATAATCATATTCTATTAGTAAATTATGAGTATCATCATTATCATGAAAATGTATCTCTAAAGTACTACCAATAAAGTCTGTTCCATACCACTTAGTTGAATATGGTACATCAAGAGATTTATCTGTTGCTTGTGTTATTTGATATGAAATCAAAATATCATATAAATTAGCTATAGTATTGTCTTTTGCTCTAATGTCCTCAATTATATATTGATAATTATATTTTTGGTGTCTTAGCATTTTCATACTATTTATAGCTATATTTTTAACAAATTCTGCAAATGTAGGATTATTAGACATATCTATTTTTAAAAGAGATGTACTAATAAACATACCTGAAGTATGCCTTTCCGCAAAGTTTTTTCTGTTTAGTACTGGTGTTCCTAATGTAAATATATCCATATTGTTAATTCGTCCAATATAAATAGAATAAATACCTACTAAAAAATTATAAAAACTTATTTTGTTTTGAGTACAATAATCTTTTATTTTATCAACTAATTTTTCGTCTAAAATAAATTCTTTTCTTTTAGCTCTAATATCATTTATATTATTGGTGCTATTATTTGGTCCTATTGTTGCAATTTCTGGAAGTGGAGTTAAAAGATCATTCCAATATGTTTTATCTTTTTGAAAACGAGAACTTTTTAAGTACTCTTTTTCAGAATTTATATAATCTATATATGAATATGTTTTTGGGATAATAATTTCATTTTTTAATAATTTAGAATAAATTTGAATAATTTCCCTGCCCATTAAAGAGAATGTTGCAGCATCGGAAATTATATGGTGTACATTAACAATAAATCCACCAAAGTCATTAGATAATTTAAATAATTTAAAATCAAAAATACGAGAATTAAATAAATCAAAAGGAGTAGATACCATTTTTTTGGCATATTCCTTAACTTGATTAACATTATTTATATTAATAATTTCAAATTCATAATCTTTATCTTCAGTAAAATATTGTTTAATTTCAGAACCAACTAGAGTAAATCTTAATTTAAAACTATCATTATTTTTTATAAAATGATTGATAGCGCTATTAAGTAATTTTAGGTCTACTTCTTGTTTAATAATAAGACTACCACAAATATTATTAATAGCGGTGTTTTTAAAATATTGTTCCATAAAGTAAATGTTTTTTTGCGGATTAGTTAGTTCATATAATATATTTTTTTCCATCCCTTTTCACCTTTTATGTATTTTTTGTTAAATTATACTTTATTTTGTAATAAAATGCAAATTTTTTATATAATAAGTATGTTTATTTTTATTAAAAGTTGGTTATACTATAACTATGGGAGAAAAAGTAAATATGAAAAAAAACAAAAGGAAAAGAAAAATCACAAAAATCTTAATGTCTATATTATTTATAATATTATTAGCTTTAATATTGTATAATTTGTATATTATGTATAAAAATATTGATATATCAGATGACTTACAATATCAATCAACCAGAACATCATTATCCACAGATTATTCACAAACTGTGGAAACTGTTACTAAAAACAGTGCTACAGTTGCAGATATGTTGAAAAATGTTACTGAAAGTGTAGTTGGGATTTCGAAACTTACAACCCCTGGCGGTTCTATTTTAAATAATGTGTCTAGTGAAGAACTTGGACTTGGTACAGGAGTCGTTGTTAGTGATGATGGATATATTTTAAGTAATAGTCATGTAACAGGGGACAAATATAGTACTTGCTATGTAACAATTAATGAGAATACATATAAAGGAAGTGTTGTATGGAGTGACCCTGATTTAGATTTGTCAATTACAAAGGTAAAAGGAAATAATTTAAAATATGTGAATTTTGCCGATTCTAAAAACCTTAGAGTTGGAGAGCAAGTTTATGCTATAGGTAATCCCATAGGATATGAGTTTAGGCAAACTGTAACATCAGGTATTATTAGTGCTTTAAATAGAACCATAAAAGTTGATGAATCTGAACAAGTTTCTTATATTTCTGATTTAATTCAAACTGATGCTACAATAAATCCTGGAAATAGTGGCGGTCCTCTTGTAAATAGTGTAGGTGAAGTTGTTGGTATTAACACAGTTAAAATAACCTCAGCAGAGGGAATTGGATTTGCTATACCTATTAATGTTGTTAAACCTGTTGTAGAGAGTTTTAAAGAGAAAGATTCATTTGAAGCAGCTACTTTAGGAATATATGCTTATGATAGTGATGTTGCAGAATATCTAAATTTAAAAAATAAATCTAATACAGGTGTATATGTTTCTCAAATTATTGCAAATGGTCCTGCTTCTAACTCAGAATTGAAGGAAGGTGATTTAATAAGTAGTATTGATTCAAATTCTTTAAGTACAATAAATGATTTACGAGAATATATTTATAATAAGTTACCTGGTGATGTTGTTAAACTAGAAGTCATTCGAAATGCTAAAAAATTAGATATTGAAGTTACTCTAGGTAAAGGTCAAAAATAATTACAATTTTGTTAAAGCAAAATTGTAATTATTTTTTTATATGTTTTTATTCTAATATAATGGTTTTATCTTCCTTTAACGATTTTTTTAAGTCTATCACTCTTTGATTTGATGATCCTTTCCATTTAAGTATTGGCGAATGTAATTCATCATTATATGTTCCATCTACTAGTACATCTACATATTTTAAAGCTTCTTTATCTTTTAATTCTTTTTCAAAATTATATCCTGACCACATCCATATATTTTTATTTGGATATTTTTCTTTAAATGCTTTTGCAAGTTTTGTTGTCCCTTCTATATTTACTGGATTCATCGGCTCTCCTCCTAATATAGATAAGCCTTTTATCTCATCTTTATTGCACAAGTCTAATATTTTATTAATTGTATCATCAGTAAACTCTTTTCCTCCTTTAAAATCCCATGTCTCAGGATTAAAGCAATTTTTACAATGGAAGTGACATCCTTGCATAAATATAGATACTCTTACTCCTGGTCCATTTGAAATATCCATTTTTCTAATTAGATTGTATCTCATATATTTAACTGATCCTTTCCTATTTTTTACTTGATTGGAAAATAATTACATTTTTTCAATCAGGCTTCTTTGTTGTCTATATGTAAAACTCTTTCTTTAATTTCTTGTGTCCTACCTTTATTCCAGAAATTAGTTCCAATATAACCACATGTACGTCTTGCTACATTTAATGTATTATGATCTCTATTACCACAATTCGGACAATACCATTCTAGATTATCATCAATCAATATTTCTCCTGTGTATCCGCATTTTTGACAATAATCTGACTTTGTATTAAGCTCTGCATACATTATATTTTCATATATAAATTGGATAACTTCGATAATTGCATCTAGGTTATTTTGTAAGTTTGGAGTTTCTATATATGAAATTGCTCCTCCTGGACTTAGTTTTTGGAACTCACTTTCTAATTTTAATTTAGAAAAAGCGTCTATTTCTTCAAATACTGGAACATGATATGAATTTGTTACATATCCTCTATCTGTTATTCCTTTGATTGTTCCAAA
>CALXCB010000017.1 GCA_944386695.1 uncultured Clostridia bacterium
GCCATTATAGGTACTTCTACATCTATTACAGGAATATGTGCTGTTTTACCTATTAAATGTTTATGTTTTTCATCGTTTGGATTGACAAATACACTTACTATTGCTGGTAATAATTCAGGTCTTGTTGTCGCTATAGTAAATTCTTCATTGTCTTCAACAGTTCTAAAATTGACATAGTTGAAAGTTGTTTTTATAGTTTTTGTTTCTAATTCTGCTTGTGCTATTGATGTTAAACATTCATTACACCATAAAGCAGGACTTTCTTTATGATAACAATGTCCTTTTTCCACTAAATCTAAAAATGATGCTTGACTTATTTTTATTGTAGTAGGACTTACAGTTTTATAGTGAATATCCCAATCTGTACTTACTCCCATTTTAGTAAATAATTCTTGAAAGCTTGCCTCATATTTATCAGTTGTTTTATAACACAATTTTGAAAATTCTTCTCTTCCTATTTCATGTGCCCTTTTACCTTGTTCTTTTTCTACCAATCTTTCGCTAGGTAATCCATTATCATCAAAACCAAAAGGATAAAATATATTGTACCCTCTTAATCTTTTATATCTTGCTAACATTTCTGTTTGTGTATATGAAAAAATGTGTCCTATATGAATTTTACCATTAACTGTTGGTGGTGGTGTATCTATTGAATACACTTCTTTTCCATTTCTTTTAAATCCATATATTTTATTTTCTTTCCAATAGTCTGTCCATTTTTGTTCTTTTTCTGCTGCATTATACTTTTTATCTAGCATACTACTACTCCTTTCTATTTAGCACCTTTTGGAACCATTTGGACCGGGTCCAAATGGTGCCGAATTATAAAAAAATTTCGCCCAATACATGTATCATACATATAAGGGCGAATTTTCTCCGCGGTACCACCTTTATTTATTATCAAAAAATAATAATCTCTTTTAAAGTTTTTAACGGTTCTTAACCGGATATATTTACTACTATTTCAATATATCAGCTCCAAAGCTACCTTCTATTTGTCTATTGTTTAAGAAGCTTCCAGCCTATGACTTCTTTTCTCTAAAAACTTTGAACAAATATACTCCTCTTTTTCTTAGCCTTTAACTTTTATATAGGTATTTTATACTGCTTCTGCCGATTTGTCAATAGATTTTGCTTTAAATTCATACACTTATTTTTATTATTTGCATAATATAATGTATATCTTTAAAGCTTTTAGTAGATAATAACTATATTTAGGGGAGAGGTTTATAGAATGAAAACTGTATGTATAAAAACAAATAATTCTAAAGCAATAAATTATCTACTAGAGAAATTAAAAAATATAAAACTAGATGATGTTTATTTTTCATGTTACAAGTTTAAAATTTATAATAATATTTTTATTCATTATAAAGGAAGTGATTTAAAATCCTTTTTAAGCCTTGTTTCTAACATACTTTCTTGTTTAGTGTTGGAAAATTTTGAGGATACTATACTTAAAAAAATTTTATATCATGAATATTTTTATTTTGATGTTATTGAAAAAAATCAAATTTTAGATAATATTCAAAATAACATTATAGATATTACAGAAGATAGAAAATCTTTGGCTTTTCATAGTTTTTATAATTTTTTAGAAAATAATGATAAACTATATTTAAAAGGCTTTATTACATTTAGACTTAAAAATTATATTAATGAACTTGAAAAAATTATAGATAATGCAGTTAATGAATATTTAATTGAAAAAGAATATACAGAATTTGTTTCCTTATTAAAGGTATATGTCAATTCTGAACCAAATAAATGTGATTTTGTACATTTAATTTATCAAAATGAAAAACCTATTTTATTGGATAGTAATAAAAATGTTATTAAAACAGAACTTAATTTAATGAATGCTAAATATCTGTCTGATATTAGTTTTTCTTCTTCTGATATAGTTCTTAATACTCTTCTATCCATTTTACCCAAAAAAATTTATGTACATTTGATTGATAATGCTGATGAATTCATTACAACACTCCAACTTATTTTTGAAAATAAAATTTTTATTTGTAAAGAATGTAATATTTGTAATATTTATAGAAATAACTTAAAGCATAGATTATAAATTATATTAGTTCTTTTTTATTTTATTAACTAATATAATCTAGCATGAAAAGATTCAAATTATTTTTGTTAAATTCACTTCTTATGGTGGGAAGCTCATTTGTCTTACAAGTAATTCGACTTATTTTTAACATATATGTTTCTAATCAAATTGATAGAGAAGCATTAGGTGTTTTTCAATTAATTATGACTGCATATATGTTTGGAATTACTCTTGCTGCTTCTCGGAATTAATATTACTGCTACTCGTATAGTCTCTGAAGAAATGGCTTTAGGTAATAATTATGGCATTAAAAAATCAATTATAAAATGTATATCAATTAGTCTATTTTTTGGAACTATTGCTAGTATTATTTTTTGCTTAAACAGTTCTTTTATTGTAAAAATATGTTTTCATGGCAAAGTCAGCGAATCAATAGTTTATCTGATTGCTGTTGCACTTCCTATGATTGCTATATCTGCTAGCATTTCAGGATATTTTACAGCTGTTAGACGTGTTTATAAATCTGTAGTTGCTAATTTTTTAGAATATGTTGCTAAAATTATAATAACTATTTTTTTACTAAAAAAATATCTTCCAGGTGGAAGTATTGAAAATATTTGCTTTGCTTTAATTTTAGGTGATGTTCTATCAGAAGTTTGTTCATTTACCTATAATATAATTATTTTCGTGTTAGACTTAAATCGCCATATAGAAGTAAATTATAAAATTAAGAACAACTCATTTTTATATAGAATTTTTAGAATACTTATGCCTGTTGCCTTTACATCTTATATTCGTTCAGGTCTATCTACTTTAAAACAACTTATTATACCTTCAAGTCTAGAAAAAAATGGAATAAACTGTGAGAAAGCCCTTGCTGAATATGGTACTATAACAGGTATGGCTATGCCTATTGTAATGTTTCCTGCAACTTTTTTAACAGCTGTATCAGGTTTATTGATTCCTG
The DNA here is from genome assembly GCA_944386695.1 of uncultured Clostridia bacterium. Taxonomy (GTDB): domain Bacteria; phylum Bacillota; class Clostridia; order TANB77; family CAG-508; genus CAG-269. Next base: position 3,024 of record CALXCB010000017.1, read on the forward strand.
AGTTTTCAAGATACTATGTTAAGAAAGATTATTCTAAAATAAAAAAATACTCTGACCAATTAATAATAGGAGCATTTGTATTTGCATCTTTTTTAACTGTTATTTTCATTATTTTTGGAAATACTTTAGGTATACTCATTTATAATGATATAAATATTGGAATATATATTAAAATATTTGCCCCTCTTATTCCTTTTATGTATGTCGATATCATTATAGATAACATCTTGAAGGGTTTGGATGCACAAGTAAATGTATTATTTATAAATATTGTAGATTTGCTACTTAGTATTAGTTTTATTTTCTTCTTTGTTCCTATGTTTGGAATAAAAGGATTTATTGTTTCTATCTTTGCTAGTGAAATGCTAAATTTTGTTCTTAGTTTGAAAAAATTGTTGGATTTAGAAAAAAGTTGGGAGTAATTTTTTTCATTGGGGTCGTTTCTTTTTGCAAAAGGGTCGGTTCCTTTTGCGAAAGGAACCGACCCTTTTGCAAAAAGAAACGACCCTAATGAAAAATGTTATGTTAAGTTCTTCCTTCTTAGCTGTCCACAAGCCGCATCTATGTCCGAACCCAATTCTCTTCTTACAGTGGCTACTATACCATGCTCATTTAGATAGTCTCGAAATTTTAATATATTTTCATTTGAACTTTTATCATATTTTCCATTTTCTATTTTATTAATTGGAATTAAATTCACATGACAAAGCATTCCTTTGATTAACTTTACAAGTCGTTTTGCATCTTCTAAATTGTCATTATTTTCTTTGGCTAATGCATATTCAAATGATATCCTTCGATTTGTTTTTTCTATATAATCTTTACAAGCTGTTATTAATTCCTTTATATTATACTTATTATTTATTGGCATCATACTACTTCGCTTCTCATCTGTTGTTGCATGTAATGAAATTGAAAGTGTACATTGAATATTCTCTTCTGCCAATCTATATATTTTAGGAACAACCCCGCTTGTTGATATACTTATATGTCTTGCCCCTATATTAATTCCTTTCTGATTGTTTATAATTCGAATTGCATTTACAACATTGTCATAATTATCTAAAGGCTCTCCTATACCCATAAAAACAACATTTGAAATTTTAATTTTTTCATCTCTTTGTACTGCTAGTAATTGTTCAACAATTTCTCCTGATGAAAGGTTTCTCACAAATGCTATTCCTGTTGAAGCACAAAACTTACACCCCATTCTGCAGCCAATTTGAGAAGATACACATAAACTATAGCCATGATGATATTTCATTAAAACCGTTTCTATTGCATTTCCATCTAATACATCAAATAAATATTTTATCGTTCCATCTGATGCTACTTGCTTTTTTAATATTTTATATATACATAAACTATAATTTTGTTTTAATTTTTCTCTTAAATCTAATGATAAATTTGTCATTTCATCAAAAGATTCTACATTTTCTTGATAAATCCATTTAAATATTTGCTCTGCCCTATATGGTTTTTCTCCTAATTTTATAAGTTCTTGTTTTAATTCGTCTATATTATAATCTTTTATATTTTTCATCTATTTCCTCCAAAAAAACTTCTTGTTACAGCTTCTTATTATATTACAATTATATCCAAAAATCAACTTGACATATAATTGAAAAAAATATATATTAATTAAAATAAAATTTATAAAAGGAGGTAATATATTTATGAAAAATATATTAAAAAAATTTCTTATTATTTTTATTACTTTTTCAATTATTCTTAGCATTAATATCACATCTAGAGCTGAAAATGAATTAATTGAAAGCGAAGTTAATTCTGATGGTACTGAACTTAATGATTCACAGCTTGAAGATAATGCTATTTATGATGACTCTATGATTGAAGACGATTATCTTTATGATGAATATAATGATTATGATAATTCAATAGCTACAGATGATGAAAATTACTTTGCAATAACATCAAATGATGTAACAATTAGTAATGATGTAAATGGAGACGTTTTTGTTTGCTCATCAGGAACAGTTACAATCGATGCTTTCATTTCAGGAAATGCTTTCATTTGCGCACCAAATATTAACATTTCTGAAAATTCTGAAATTGATACATCACTTTTCGCTGCTTCTAAAAATTTAGATGTATTTGGTGATATTTATGGAAATGTGTATTCTGTTTCAACAAACTTTACATTATCAGAATACGCAAATATTTACTCAGATTTATTTGTAAGTGCTGACAATATCAGTATTAATGGTTTTATATATAGAAATGCTGATATTTCTTCTGAAAATATTACAATTGATGAAAATGCATATATTCAAGGAAACTTAGATTATTCATCAAAACAAGAAATTAACATACCTGAAGGAGTTGTTGACGGAAATATCAATTTTACTGAATCAAGCTACAAAGAAGCTAATACAGGATCAAATACAATAAAAGCATTTTTATATACAGCTCTCACTTATATAATATTTGCTATAATTCTATTCCTTGTTTGCAAATGGATTAATTGTAAATTCATTAAAAATTATGCTAAATTTATAAGTAATTTACCAAAATATTTATTATATGGAATATTAGGATTAATTGTGATTCCTATAATTAGTACTATATTTTTAGTAATTGCACTTACAACAAATTTAGCAGCTATATTATTTATAGTTTACTTCTTGCTTATACTTATTGCGTCTGCAAGTGTTATTATAAGTATTTCAATGTTATGCGCAGATAAATTAAAAGAAAACATCAAAATTAATGACACATTAAGAACAGTTTTAATTATCGCTGTTTTATGTATTGTTTATAGACTTTTACAATTAATACCTATTATTGGTATCATTGTAACTCTATTAGTTGGAATAATCGGATTTGGACTTTTACTTAAATCATTAGTTCCAGCAAAAGAGCAAAACTAAAAAAATTTATAATTAGTAATTATATATAGGAAAGGTACTTTTTAATGAGACAAAATAAAGAAAAAAATCTAAAGCAAAATAAAAAAACAAAAGGAGAAGAGAATTCTTCTAAAATAAAAGGAACAAAAAACCAACTTAAATCACGAAAAAAGCTTTTTATAAAGTTAGCTATCATTATATTGATAATTGCCTTTATTATGGGTATTATATTTCTATCTTTTAAAGCATATACATTCAATACTCTAGTACGAGAAATGTTTAATAATACCCCTTCAACAGTTTTTGACTCCAATAAAAATGAAATCGCACAAATTGGAACAGAAAGAAATAGAGAAAATGTTAATTTTTCTGATATTCCAGATCAACTAGTAAATGCTTATGTTTCCATAGAAGATCAACGTTTTTATAAACACAATGGAATTGACATAAGACGAACAGGAGCTGCCATCTTATCATATATAGTAAAATTTGGTTCTACTTCTTTTGGTGGAAGTACTATCACACAACAATTGGTTAAAAATTTGACAGGAGATGATGCTAATTCTATTTTCAGAAAAGTTAAAGAATGGTTTTATGCTTGGGTATTGGATTCTACATTTTCTAAAGATGAAATTTTGGAAGCTTATTTAAATATTATCTATACCGGTCCAAATATTTATGGAATTCAAGAAGCCGCTCATTATTATTTTAATAAAAACATTAGTGATTTAAGTTTAGCTGAATGTGCTTATCTTGCTGGTATAAATAATGCTCCAAATTCTTATAATCCATTTTCAGATACCGATAAAACTGAAAAAATTAATAAGAGAACAAAAACAGTTTTAGATAAAATGCTAGAATTAGAATACATATCTCAAGATGAATATAACTCAGCTATTTCAGAAGTTGATAACGGTTTAAATTTTAAAAAAGGAGAAATTACTACAGACTCTAGTGTTTATTCTTATCATACAGATGCACTTATAAATGAAGTCATATCTGACTTATCAGACAAAAAACATATTTCACAAGATTTTGCAACTAATTTCTTCTATATGTCTGGAGTTAGCATTTATAGTACTGAAAATACTGAAATTCAAGCAATATTAGAAAATGAAGCTGAAAATAAAAAATATATCCTAAAATCTTCAAATGGAGAAGCTACTTCTCAATCTGCAATGGTTGTCATAGATCATTCAACAGGTTATGTTGTAGCTTGTACTCGGAGGTTTAGGAGAAAAAACAGAATCAAGATGTTTTAATAGAGTTACTCAAATGATACGACAAACCGGATCAGCTATGAAACCTGTTGCTGTTTTAGCACCTGCTATTGACAAAAAAATAGTAACAAATTCTACTATTATAGCAGATGAACCCACTACATTTACAGATTATAATGGTGAACTTTACTCCCCTACCGATTATGATGATTACAGAGGTTCAATAACATTAAGGCAAGCTGTGGAATCTTCCCAAAATATTCCTTTTGTAAAAATTATGGAAGATCTTACCCCTCAAGTTTCTATTAAATACTTAAAGAAAATGGGAATAACAACTTTAAATGATAATGATGTAAACTTAGCTTTATCATTAGGTGGTTTAGATAAAGGCATCTCACCTTTAGAACTTGCAGGAGCTTATAGTACAATAGCAAATGATGGTGTATATACAGAACCAACATTTTATTCAAATATAACTACAAAATCCAATAAAACTTTCTTGGAAAGTAAACAAAAATCTAGAAGAGTCTTTTCTAAAAATGTAGCTTGTGTTTTAAAACAACTTTTAAAAGAACCTGTCGAAGGTTCAAATGGTACTGCACGATATTGTGCAATTTCTGGAATGGATGTTGCTGCTAAAACTGGTACAACAAATGAAAATTATGATAGATGGCTTTGTGGTTTTACTCCATATTACACAATGGTTTCTTGGTATGGATTTGACATGAATGAATCTATAGATTTTAATAGAAGAAATCCTGCTGGGCTTATGTGGTCTAGTGTTATGAAACAAATTCATTCTAATCTTTCAAATGCAAAATTTGAAATTACAAGTGGAGTTGTAACTGCAACAATTTGCAAAGACTCTGGTGAAGTTGCAACCTCAAATTGTACTAATACTTATACTGAATATTTTCTAAAAAGAACTGTTCCAAAAACTTGCTCAAAGCATCCAGGAAGTGCCATTACAAATAATACTAATAAACCTTCAACTAATAAAAATACTAATAAAAAGAATTCCGAAAATTCTTCTACAACTACTCAAGACGATCGTACTACTACAAATAATACTCAAACTCAAAATGATTCTGAAAATCCTAAAAATAATACTACTAAGCCATCTTCTTCAGCATCAGAAAATAAAACAGATAGTTCAACAAACGCTTCTAGACCAAACACACAAAATCAAAATACAGAGTCAAATATTACTAATAGTACAACTACTAACACATCAAAACCTCAGAATACAATAACAAGTAATAATAATGATTCAACTTCTTCTAATACTAGTTTGAATTCTACTACTACTGAAGAACCTAGTAGTGAGGAATAATATTACTGAAGTATATCTTCAGTAATATTTTTTTGTTTTAAATCATATTTATAGGTAATAAAGAGGTGTCCAAATGAAAAATTTCCGTATAGTTGTTTTTAAAATAAAACGAAATTTAATTTCTATAATATTATTAATTTTTGCTATTTGCTTAGTTATTTTTTCAACAAGTAATTTATCAGCTGCAAAATCCGGGTTAAAGCTATGGGCAAATAGTATAATCCCCTCTCTTTTCCCATTTTTTATTGCTACAGAATTATTGTGTCACACTAAAATTCCAAATTTGTGCGGCAAATTATTTAGTAAAATAATGAAACCTATCTTTAATATTTCAGGTGAAGGTAGCTTTGCTTTAATCATGGGATGGTTAAGTGGATATCCTGTACGGAGCTAAAATTGCTATTAATTTAAGAAAAACTCATCTCTGCTCTAAAGAAGAATGTGAAAGATTACTTAGTTTTACAAATAATTCTGGTCCACTTTTTATTATCGGAACTGTTGGAATCAGTTTATATGGTAGTTCTTTAATTGGTTTTTTGCTACTATTTACACACATATTGGGATGTTTAACAGTTGGAATTTTATTTAGATCTTGGAAACAAAAATCTACAAAAGAAGAATATTATTCTGTTTCGCCAAATGAAAATAAACTACAAAATATTACTATAAAAAATTTTGGAGAAATCTTAGGTGAAAGTATTCAATCTGCAATAACTACAATACTTATTGTTGGAGGTTTCGTTGTTCTTTTCTCTGTTATAATATCTATTTTTAATACAAGTGGAATAACTAATATCATAACCTTACTTTTTGAACCAATATGTAATTATTTTGGAGTTTCAGCCAAAATAACAGGAGCATTATTTACTGGATTCCTAGAAATTACCAATGGTATTAATTTACTAAGTAATATTAAATTAAAGCAAATTTCCATTAATATAATTCTTTCTGCTTTTTTACTAGGTATTGGTGGAATTTCTGTATTATTACAAGTTTTGAGTATTGTATCGAAATCAGATTTGTCAATAAAGCCATATTTAATTGGAAAATTTTTACACGGTTTCTTTGCTGCCTTTTATACTTTTCTTATGATCCAGATTTTTCCAATATTCAATTTTAATTTATAGAATTTTAAAGGAGGTTTATTAATATGGATAAAGATTTTAATGATACATCAAATAATTTTAATCCTTACATGAATATGCAGTCAGGTCTTGATATGAATGAGATGTATAAAGACCCTATGTTTAATCCTATAATCCAATATGAGCAAGCTTATAGCTATTATAAATATCTTTGTATGCAAATGGATTATAAAATTAAATGTAAAGAATATGAAATTATGTGCAAAAATAATCAAAATTCCAACAAATAAAAGATGGTTCTTCTTGCAAGAATCATCTTTTTATATTTTTACATTATACCTATGCACTTTTTAACTCCAAACGAATTTTATCTCCTATCATCGCTATAAATTCTGAATTTGTAGGCTTCCCTTTACTTGCCGAAACTGTATAACCAAAAATATTTTGTGTTAATTCAACTTCTCCTCTTCCCCAAGCTACTTCAATAGCATGACGGATTGCTCTTTCTACTCTAGAAGGCGTTGTTCCAAATTTTTGAGCTATTTGTGGATACAAACTTTTAGTTATCTGATTTATTACATCAATATCTTTTACAACCATAATAATTGCTTCTCTCAAATATTGATACCCCTTTATATGTGCTGGAACGCCTACTCCATGAATTATATTTGTAACAAGTGCTTCCAAGTTATCCTCTTCTTTTGTTGATTTCACATTCACGTAAGGTGTTCTCTTTTGTTCCCTATATACTAAATTATTTGATCCATTTGGTTTAAAATTCTTAATTTCTCTTATTCTTTGTATTAAGAGTTCAATATCAAATGGTTTTACCATATAATATTCTGCTCCTAAACTTATTGCTTTTTGAGTTATTTTGTCTTGACCTACGGCTGATAACATAATACAAATTGGTCTTTTATTAAAATTACTACTATTATTTATCTTTTCTAATACTCCTAGTCCGTCTAAATGAGGCATTATTACATCTAAAATTGCTATGTCTGGTGCTTTTTCTCTAATTTGATCTATTGCTTCTAAGCCATCTTTTGCAATTCCAATAATTTCCATATCTTCTTGATTTTTAAGATATGTCGCAAGTGTTCTGCTAAATTCTTGATTGTCATCTGCAATTAATACTGTTATTTTTTCTTTCACAGCTTTATCCTCCTAAATATAAATTTAATTGTAAAAATTTTACAATTTGTATTATATTACAGAGTCGAAAAATTTGCAATAGTTTTTTGGTAATTTTTTCCATTTTTTATTTTTATATAATTTCGCTGTCAAAAAAATAGGTATTATATAACTATAAAATGCCTATTTTCGCTATTTAGACAACATATATGTATTTAGCTCTTATTTCTTTTACATTTCCTATATTTATATCTTGATTCTCTATATCTTTTAAAAATTTTTGTTTTGTAATATTATTCATTTCAATATTACAAGTTATATTTTCTTGGTATTTTTTACCAATTATTCTTATATTATTTTTCTTACAATAGTATTCTATATTTTGAAAATTTGCATAATCTATTTGTATTTCAAATTCTGTCCCCAAGTCTATTTTAGCAATATTACTTTGTTCTATTGCTTCAATTGTTGCTCTTGAATAACATCTTACTAGTCCACCTGTTCCAAGCAAAATACCACCAAAATATCTTGTTACAATAACCAGTACATTACACAAATTATTTTTTTGTAATATATTTAACATTGGACTTCCTGCAGTGCCTGATGGTTCTCCATCATCACTTGACTTTTCATAAATATTTCCATCTTCTAATACTCTAAAAGCAAAACAATTATGTCTTGCATCATAATATTTCTTTTTAAATTCTTTTATTTTAATCTCTGCATCAGATTTATTTTCTACATAAATTAAATTTGCAATAAATTTTGATTTTTTTTCTACTAATTCAAAAACTGTATTTTTTGTTATTGTTTGATACATCTTATCACCTCATTGAACTAATTAGACCGGTTCTTTTTGGTTCCGAAACCAAAAAGAACCGGTCTAATTGGTATCAAATTATTTTTAACAATTCCAAAAATGCTTTTTCTCGATGAGTTGTACCTAATTCTTCATCTTTTAAATCATTCATTACTCTATCAAAGCCATGTGGAATAAATATAGGTCCATATGTAAGTTTTCCCATAGACCCTGGTTTTTCAGCAATTTTACCTAATGTTTCTCCTCTAACTTGCTTTATTTCTCCATTTGGTAAAACAGCTGTTAACACACATACAAACTTTGCTGTTCTTTGTTTATCTCCTGTTTTTTCAATATCTTTTAGTAATTTTTCTATCGCTACTTCCTGTGGTGCATGGTCTCCTGCATATCTTGCACTGTGTACACCTGGCTGTCCATTTAAACAATCCACACATAAACCTGTATCATCTGTCACTATTGTTATATCTTTTATTCCCTTTTCTTTACAGAATTCTTGAATTGCTTTTGCTTTTATCATAGAATTTTCCTCAAATGTAACTCCATCTTCTATTATTTCTTTATTAAATCCAATATCTTTTAAAGAGATAATGTTTACATCAATATCAGTTGCGTTAAAAAAGTCCTCTACTTGCTTTATCTTTCCTAAATTACTTGTTCCATAAATTATTTTCATTATTAATCCCATTCCCTTATTATTCTGAAATTAATTCGCAAATATCATTGCTAAATTCTGTTGGATTTTCAATTGTCAAACCTTCTATTAGTCTTGCTCCATTGTATAATATTTCACTATATTTTTTAAGTTTTTCTTTATCATTTAAATATAAATCTTTTAATTTTTGTGCTATTGGATGATTTTCATTTATTTCTAATATCATTTGTGCTTTTACATTTTGATTGTTTGGCATTGAATTTAAAACCTTTTCCATTTCTGTTGAAATTTCTCCTTCACTACTTAAACATACTGGATGGTCTTTTAATTTATGTGTAAATCTAACTTGCTGTACTTCTTTTATTTCTTCTTTCATAAAATCAAACATAGCTTTATTTTCTTCATTTGATTTTTTCAAGGCCTCTTTTTCTTCTTCACTCTCTAAATCTAAATTGTCTGAAGATACATTTGTAAATGTTTTCTTTTCGTATTCCATCAATACTTTTAAAACAAATTCATCTATATTTTCTGTTAAATAAAGTATCTCATATCCTTTTTCTTTTACTCCTTGTACTTGTGGAAGCATATCTATTTTATCTATTGTTTCACCACATGCATAATAAATTTTGTCTTGATCTTCTTTCATTCTTGTCACATATTCTTTTAATGTTGTTAGATTTTTTGTTGTTGAAGAGTAAAATAATATTAAATCTTTTAAATTTTCTTTATTCATACCAAAATCATTATAACATCCAAATTTTAGTTGAGTTCCAAATGTATTAAAGAATTTTTCATAATTTTCTCTATCATCTTTAAGCATTTTTTCTAGCTCTGTTTTTATTTTCTTTTCAATATTTTTGGCAATTGTTTTTAATTGTCTATCATGTTGAAGCATTTCTCTTGATATGTTTAGTGATAAATCTGGACTGTCAACTAATCCTTTTACAAATCCAAAATAATCTGGCAATAAATCTGGACACTTGTCCATTATTAAAACACCATTTGAATATAATTGTAAGCCTTTTTCATAGTCTTTTGTGTAATAATCATATGGTAAATGTGATGGTATATATAAAAGCATACTATAATTAATCCCACCTTCAATAGTGCTATGTATTACTTTAACTGGTGGTTCATAATCAGCAAACTTATCTATATAGAAAGAATTATATTCTTCTTGTGTTATATCTTTCTTTTTCTTTTTCCATAATGGAATCATACTATTTAAAGTTTCTATTTCTTTTTTATCTTCATATTCATCTTTTGATCCTTCTTTTAATTCCTTACGTGTTACTTCCATTTTGATAGGATAACGAATATAGTCTGAGTATTTTTTTACAATTTCTTGAATTTTATAGTCTTCTAAAAACTCATCATAATTTTCTTCTTCTGTATTATCTTTTATATATAATGTAATTTTTGTTCCAACATTTTCTTTTTTAGTTTCTTCAATTGTATATCCTTCTGCACCACTGGATATCCAAATATATGCTTTATCTTCTCCTACTTTTTTGCTTTCTACTTCTATCTTTTTAGCTACCATAAATGCTGAGTAAAATCCTACACCAAATTGTCCTATTATATCAATATCTTCTTTCTTTTCATTTTCTTTTTTAAAGGCAAGTGAACCACTTTGTGCTATTGTTCCTAAATTATTTTCTAATTCTTGTTTATTCATACCACAGCCATTATCTTCTATAACTAATGTTCTTTTTTCTTTATCTACAGATAATTTTATTTCTAAATCATCTCTAAATAAATTTAAATTATTATCTGTAAGTGATTGATAATATATTTTATCTATAGCATCACTTGCATTTGAAATTAGCTCTCTTAAAAATATTTCTTTGTTTGTGTAAATTGAATTAATCATTAAATCTAATAATCTTTTTGATTCTGCTTTGAATTGCTTTGTCTCCATAAATACCATTCCTTTCAGATTTATTCCTTTACTGCGTATTATATATCTATTTTTTAGCAATGTCAACACAAGAGTGCTAGTTTTTTCGTTTTTATTTTAAAATTTTATGTAATCTTCTTTTTATGACAAATTTTGCAGATTTTATGTAATATAATAAATCAGGCATTTATCATCATTAAGTAAAGAAATAATGTTATATCATTTTTATGATTTCACTTTTTAATTCTTCAACAATTTTATCTTGCGGTATTTTTTTTATAATTTTACCCTTTTTAAATAAAACCGCTTCTTCCTTTCCCCCTGCAATACCAATATCTGCTTCTCTTGCTTCTCCTGGTCCATTTACAGCACATCCCATAATTGCAACTGTAATATCAGATTCTAGTGTTTGTAAAAATTTTTCCATTTCTTTAGCAATTGGTATCATATCATATTGTGTTCTACCACAAGTTGGACAAGCAACTAGTGTAGGGCTCTTTTTATATAATCCACAATCTTTTAAAATTTCTTTTGCTACTTTTATTTCTTCTACTGGGTCATCTGAAAGTGATACTCTTAATGTATTTCCTATACCCTCTCTTAGAAGCACACCTAAACCTATACTAGATTTTATAGTTCCAGAAAATGCTGTACCTGCTTCTGTAATTCCTAAATGAAGTGGATAATCAAATGTATTTGCTGCCTTTTCATATGCTTCTATGCATAAGTCTAAACTTGAAGCTTTTAAAGATATACAAGTATCATAAAAATCAAGATTTTCCAAAATTTCTATATGCCTTTTTGCACTTTCTATCATCGCATCAGAACATGGTTTTCCATATTTTTGTAATAACTCTTTTTCTAAAGACCCTCCATTTACACCTATTCTTATTGGAATATTTTTGGCTTTACAAGCTTCAACAACTGCTTTTGTTTTATCCTCAGATCCGATATTTCCTGGGTTTATCCTTATTTTATCTACTCCACTATCAATTGCTGTTAAAGCAATTTTATAGTCAAAATGTATATCTGCAACTATTGGAATATGAATTTTTTCTTTTATAGACTTTATAGCTTTTGCGTCAGTTTCATCTAAACATGCTACCCTTATTATTTCACATCCTGCTTTTTCTAATTCTAATATTTGTTTTACAGTAGCATCTACATCTTTAGTTTTAGTATTGCACATTGATTGAATTACTACATTGTCTTCTCCACCAATTTGTACATTTCCTACTTGAATCTTTTTTGTATTTTTTCTGTGAATCATTTCTTTTTCCTCCTATTTTTCTAATAAATATCCCTCTAGGAACCAACTGGACCGGTTCTTTTTGGCATTATTCTACACTTTTTAAGCTTTCTATCATGTCAATTTTTTTTAGTGAAAAATATGTTACAATATTTACAATTATACTAAAAATTATCGTAAGACCAGCTGCATATATATAGCTTATCCAATTTATTGTTTTATCAAAACGTAGCATATTTATTTCACATGTTCCTAGTATATAATAGTTTAAAAAATACCCTCCTACTAAGCCAAACACTATACCTATAATAGTTAAAACTATAGTTTCTCTATTTACATAATCATATACTTCTCTATCATAAAATCCTAACACCTTGATTGTTGCCAGTTCTCTTATTCTTTCACTTATATTTACATTAGCCAAATTATATAATACTACAAAAGCTAATAATCCTGCTGCAACTATTAAAACAATAACAACATAATTTAATACACTCATCATATCTTCTATCGTTTTAGCAGTGGAATTAATATTGGTAATTCCAGCAACCTCTGTTAAAGTCATTAAGTTTGATGCTAATTCATTTTGTTGTTGTTCATTCAACTCTTCATTTTGTATTAACACAACATTTGTTTTTAATTCTTCACTATAAAAAGTTTCATAAGTTTGCTTTGTCATATATATATAATGTGAAACATAGTTTTCTACAATATTAGAAATTTTTATTTCAATTTCTTGTTCATCACTATCTCTAATTGTTAAGCTATCTCCTTCTTTAACTTCTAATAATTGAGCTAATTTATCAGATATACATATCTCATTTTCTTTAATTTCAATTTTTTGTTTCTTATTGTTTATATCTTTCAAATTTATAATTCCTTCTAATTGTCTTTGATCTTCTGGTACTATGATTTGTATTTCTTCTGATTTTTCGCCATTTATTGCTGTACTTGATGTCATATATACTTGAATTGCTTTCTGAATTTCTTCTTTTTGTTCCAGTTCTTTTATAAATTCTTCTTTTTGTGTCTCTTCTAAACTTTCTTTCAAATTTATTTGCATATCATATTGGAATACATCACCATATTGTGCTGGTATTATTTTTAGTACAGAATCTTTTAGTCCAAAACCTGTGAGTACTAATGCTGTGCAACCTAATATACCTATTATTGTCATAAAAAATCTTTTTTTGTACCTAAATATATTCCTTACTGTTACTTTTTGAATAAAGTTTAATTTTTTCCATATAAAAGGTATTTTTTCTAATATAACTCGATTTCCTTTTTTAGGTGCTTTTGGTCTCATTAAATTAGCTGGGGTATTTACTAATTCTTTTAAAGCTGTATATATTGTTGCTCCTATTATACATATACTAATTAATATTAACCCTATTCCTCCATATGTTAGATTAAAGCTTATAGAAATTTTGTCTGTCATTTCATACATCATACAGTACATCATCCAAATTACCTTAGGCAACAATACAAACCCTACACTCATTCCTAAAATAGAACCTATAATGCATGCAAGTCCTGCATAAAGTATATATTTGCTCATTATTTGAAACTTAGTATATCCGAAGTGCTTTTAATGTTCCTATTTGCACTCTTTGTTCTTCAACCATCCTTGTCATTGAAGTTAGTGAGATTAATGTTGCTACTATAAAAAATACAACTGGAAATACCTTACTTATATTTTCTATACTCTTTGTATCTTGAATAAAACTTACATATCCCGAGTTTTCATTTCTGTCTAAAACATACCATGTTGGATTTTCAATTTCTAAAATATCTTCTTTTGCATCTTGAAGTTCTCTTTCTGCATCTGCTATCTGCTCTTCAAATTCTTGTTTATTTTTATTTAATTCTTCTTCTCCTTCTTGTAACTCTTTTTTCTTTTCCTCTAATTCATTTTTTGCATCTTCTATTTGTGCATATGTTGTCTTTTTAGTTGAATTTAATGTCTGTTCTTGATTAGATAATTCAGTTTTTGCTTTATTGATTTGTTGTTTTCCATTCTCTATTTCTTGTTTTCCACTTGATATTCCTTGTTCAATTTCTGTTATTCCATTTTCCAGATCTTGTTTATTTTGATTCAGGCTAGAAATTTGTGCCTCAAGTTCCTTCTTTTGTGCTTCATAAATTTGTTTTTGTTCTTCTGATAATTGTTCATTTTCAAGAGCCTCTAAAATTAAGTTATATTGCTCTTGCATTGTTTCTAATCCTGAATTTACTTGATTCAAATTATCTTGCAACCCTTGTTTTTGGTTTTCTAATTCTTCAAATTGTGAATTTGCTTCTTGTTCCTTTGTTGCCAAGCTTTGCTCATTGACTTGTATTTGTTTTTTTGCATTTGCAATTTCATTTTCTGCTTGTTCAAATTCCTCGTCTGCCTGCTTAGTTTTTTCATTTATTTCTTCTTCTGCTTCTTGTATTTGTGATTTACCACTGTCTATTTCACTTTGTGCATCATCAATTTCTTTTTGACCTTCTTCTTTTTTAGAATTGAATTCATTTTCTGCTTCTTGTAACTTTTCTTCTGCTTTTTTTACAAGATCATCATGTCTTGATTGCTCTCTTTCTTCTTTTATTTTTTCTATATTAGCTTTCACCTGTTCGATATAATCTTCATATTCATCTGATGAAGTTACATATTTTTCTGCATCTTTTACTTTTATATAAATATTTGTATATATGTCAGATGCATTTATGTTTTCTTCTGAAATATAAATGTAATAGTCTATTGTTCCTGCACCTAGCGTACTTGTTCCCCTGTCTCTAGAAATATAAAGCGGACTTTGGAGGGTTCCTACAATTTTTAGTTCACTTTCTTTTAAATAATCTATTTCGTCTCCATCATCTGTAGTTGTTTTTTCAATCTCTACTTTAATTGTGTCTCCAATTTTTTTATTATTTGCAATTAAAAAATTTTCTTCTACTAAGCATTCATTTGCATTTTCAGGCATATTCCCAGATAATAAAACAGGCTGATTGATATCTCCAATTGTTATAAATTTTGTAATTATTTCTTTATTATCTATCTCAATTTTTCCATCTGTTTCATAACTTCCTGTAACTTCTTCCACATTATCTATTTTTTCCAATACATCTAAGTCTGTATTTGTTAGTCCTAATGTTGATATTACTTGTATATCATAAACATTTTGTTCTTTATAATATTTGTCTATTGTATCTAACATATCTGGCGAAGTAGCTCTTAATCCCGCAAAAAAACCAACACCTAAAAAAGCCATTAATAAAATAGATATAAATCTTTTATATGTATTTTTTATTTCTTTTACACTATCTTTCAATAATGCTTTTTTCATTTAATTTCATTCCTTTCCCAAGGCATAAATCTGATTGGAAAAGAATTAATATAATTATTTTTCAACCAAATAACCTCTATTTTACCATTCGATTAATTCTACCGGCATTGGATTTTGATTTATTTCTATATTTTCGGCTGTACCATTTTTAAAATGTATTATTTTGTCTGCCATTGGTGCAATTGCAGTATTATGTGTAATAATTAAAACTGTCATATTTTCTTTTCTGCAAGTGTCCTCTAATAATTTTAAAATTTGTTTTCCCGTCTTGTAATCTAACGCACCTGTTGGTTCATCACATAATAGTAATTTTGGGTTTTTAGCAATTGCTCGTGCTATAGCTACTCTTTGTTGTTCTCCTCCGTGATAATTGTGATGGAAAATTATTTTTTCTTTCTTTTAAACCCACTTTTTCTATTACTGTATCTACATCTAAAGAGTTTTTACATATTTGAGTTGCAAGTTCTACATTTTCTTTTGCTGTTAAATTTTGTATTAAATTGTAAAATTGGAATACAAAACCTATGTCCTCTCTTCTATATTTTATTAATCCTTTACCTTTTAATTTTGTTATATTTTTTCCATCTACTAATACTCTTCCTGATGTTGCTGTATCCATTCCTCCAAGGATGTTTAAGGTTGTAGTTTTGCCAGCTCCTGATGGGCCTACAATTACAACTAATTCTCCCTTTTCTATTTCAAAATTTGCATTGTTCAAAGCTTTTATTGTTATTTCTCCCATTTTGTAGTTTTTATTTACATTATTAAATTCTATATATGACATATTTTTTCTCCTTGTAAGAATATTAATATATTTCAATATAGTTATAAACTTCTTTGGTTTTAATTATTTTACCATAAGGAGTTATATTTATCAATAAATTATTTTTAAAAATTTATATTTACCCCCTGTAATAAAATATTTAATTACAGGGGGTATTTTTAATATATTACAAAATTTTATAGATATTTTTTACATTTGATTTTATTACAAATCATTATAATAACAGTCAATAATAGTAACAATCCTAATATTACTGTTAATACAATTATTGCTGATAATGCTGCAAGTATAGTTGAGGCTACAGATGCTCCTATTACTAATCCTAATACTACAGAAAATGCTGTTAATAATATAGTAGCTATTATCTCTAAACAACTTCTTTTCTTGCAACACTTATCTTCTTTGTATTCACAACAACATTTTATATTTTGTGACTCCATAAAAAAAGTCACCTCCATTCTAGTATAATGTCCAATACTATATTATATAATATGCTGCTTTATTATTAGTTGTTACTTTCAATTAATAGGTAAAAAATAATCTAGCTTAAATTCAATTAGCTAGATTACTTTTATTTTTTACATTGCAGCTTTTCTAAATAATTCTATAAATTGTTCTTTTGATACTTCTCTTGGATTTCCTGGCTTACATGGATCTTCCATTGCTTTTTCTGCTAACATTTCAAAATCTTCTTCTCTTGCTCCGTAATCTGTTATTTTTTGTGTTACACCTACTGATTTTGAAAGTTCAGATATCATCCAAACAAATGTATTTATTACATCTTGATCATTTAGATGTAAAGCATCTGGCCTACCTATTTCACAAAGTATTTCTCTAAATCTTTGAGCCGTTAGCGGATCTTCTCCATTAAATCTCATAACAGTTGGAAGTAACATTGCATTTGCTATTCCATGTGGTGTATCATATACTGCTCCTAGTTGGTGAGCCATTGAATGAACAATTCCTAGTCCAACATTTGAGAATCCCATTCCTGCTATATATTGAGCATATCCCATTTTTTCTATTGCATCTGGATCTTTATCATTTACAGCTTTAGTTAAATTTTCAAATATAAGTTTTATTGCTTTCATATGAAACATATCTGACATTAGGTTGTGTGCTTTTGTTATATATCCTTCTACTGCATGTGTTAAAGCATCTAATCCTGTTGCTGCTGCTAAACTTTTTGGCATAGATGCCATAAGCTCTGTTTCTACAATTGCGATAATTGGTATATCATTAGGATCTACACATACCATTTTTATTTTTCTTTCTTCATCTGTTATTACATAGTTTATTGTAACTTCTGCTGCTGTTCCTGCTGTTGTTGGTAATGCTATTAGTGGCATACCTTTATTTACTGTATTAGATGCCCCATTTAGTGATCTTATATCACTTCTTTCTGGGTTTGTCATAACTATTGATATACCTTTTGCTGTATCAATACTTGATCCGCCTCCAACAGCAACAATTAAATCTGCATTAGAAGCTTTACAAGCATCTACTCCATCTAGTACATTTTTGATTGTTGGGTTTGGTTTTATTTCTGAATATAAGTCATATGGTATTTCTGCTTTTCTTAATTCTTCTTCTACTTTTGCAGTTACTCCTGCTTCTATTAATGATTTGTCAGATACTAAAAATACCTTTTTAAAACCTCTTTTTTTAATTTCTTCTGCAAGTACTTCTCTTGCGCCATTTCCAAAATATGATGTTTCGTTTAAAACAAATTTTGTTGTAGCCATTTTTCATTTCTCCTTTCGTTTATTAGTATTTTAAAAAATAGTTTTATTTATGCATATATTATATCAATAATATTTTTTTATTACAAGTTTTTTATTTATAAAATTTGTACAATTGGGAACCATTTGAACCGAGTCTTTTTGGGGCATTTGTCCAGATAGTGTATTAAAAATGAAATAAATATAAAGAAAGGTGATTTCATAGAAAAAAGTAATATTTATACTTTTTTAATTAATCCCGTTTAACAATTTTAGCGACAAAAAATCCTTCAAACATTTCATTTGGAGCAATTACAGCAACTTCTTTTATTTTAGATGGAAGGCATAAGATTTCTTCTGATAATTTTACTGGCACTAATTTTGCACTGGTATTTTTTAATGATTTTTCCAATATCTTCTCATTCTCAGTTTGTAAAATTGAACAAGTCGAATATATTATTTCTCCTCCTGGTTTTAATATTTTTAAAGCCTTTTTTAGTAATATTTCTTGAGTCTTACTTGATTTTTGTATTAATTCTTTAGTAAAATTCTTTTTAAAAACATTATCTGTACCACTTCCACTACAGGGAGCATCTAACAAAATTTTATCAAATGAGAAAAAATCACTCAAATTTCTCGCATCTTCTAACATAACATTAACTGAAGCAATTCCTTGCTTTTGAAGATTATACTTTAATTTTTCTCCTCTTATCTTATTTCTTTCACAAGCGGTAATAAATGCTCCATTATCAGAAATTGCTGCCATTTGAGTAGTTTTTCCTCCTGGAGCAGCTGCCATATCTAAAATATTTTCTCCTGGCTTTGGATTAAGTATTATTGGTGGGATCATAGAAGATAAGCTTTGTAAATAAATTTTTCCTTGTTTATATATTTCAAGTTCTTGTATTTTCTCTTCTCTTACATTTTCAATTATTAATGCATCTTTGTACCAACTTACATCTGTAAATTTAATATTTTCTTTACATAATTCTTGTTGTACTTCATCCTTGTTAGATTTTATAGTATTTACTCTTAAGGTTACAATTTTTTTCTGATTCAATCCTTGTATTATCATATTTACTGTATCTTTTTCATATTGTTCTAAAAGCATCGTTTTAAAAAATCCTGGAATTTCTATCATCTTCATTTTTCCTTTATTTCAAACTATTTTTTATAAATTCAATAACATTTTGTTCATTATCATTTTCACTTTTTTTCTCTTCTGGCGTTAATTCTACAAAATACTTATTATATCTTGGATCTATTGATATAGAATCTAGTGGATAGCCTACATTACGTTCTTTATGTGGTTTACTTACCAAATAAAAATGACTTTTACTCCAAGAATATTTCTTTATTTCTTTTCCGTCATAAACTGCCATTCCATAAACCCATTTGGCATTTAATTTCTCACCATATGGCTTAACTAAGTTTGCATAATATTCTATCATCTCATCATCATTTAGTCTTTTATTATTTACTCTTCTTACGTTTGTTCCAGGTTGTAGTTCTTCTGGTAATCCTTCTATATATAAATTGTCATCAACTGAAATAGTGGTAATTTTTGTTAAATCATAATATGCCTTTGCTTTGATTATAGCATTTTCTATTGCACTTTTTCCTATTTCTTCTACATCTATTTTTAAATTTAAATCTTTTAAAGTTAATACTTCAATATCTTGTTCTTCTAAACTTGGTACATATCTTCTAACTTTTGCTGGATTGTTTGTTGCAAATAATACTTTCATTTTTTCAACCTTCTTTCAGACATATTCTAGCATATAAACACCAAAAACACAAGCAGCTCTGCTTGTGTTTTCAGGCATTTTTTTCCAGATTCGTTTTTCACTTCATCTTTTATAAAACTTGAATCTTAAAACAAAAATTATAAATATACTATTTAATCATTGGTTTCCAATCTCAATATTCTTCTATTATGCCAATCTAATCTTCTGTCAATTTCTTTAAACCTAGTATCATATTCATTGCATTTTTCTTCATTAATTTCTTTTACATCAAATAGAGCTCTTATTTGATCTGTAAGATTATTTTCTACTTTTGCAAGATTTATTCTTTGTCTTTCTAATTCATCAACAATTTCTTTATGCTTGTCCAAAAATTCTTGGTGATATCTCTCCAATTTTTGATGATAATTTTCTACTTCTTGATGATATCCTCCTAATTCTTGATGATATTTTTCTACTTCTTGATGATATCCTTCTAATTCTTGATGATAATTTTCTACTTCTTGATGATATTTTTCTAATTTTTTTTCAAATTTATCATCCAAATTATCGATTTTTTCATCAACCTTGGCATCTAAATTGTTTATGGTTTCAAACATTGACAATAGAAGATTATCTCTTTGTTCATCTGTCATTATTTTAATCCCTCCTTTCTTTTTTACTTTTGTTTTAGTTTTTCGTGTTTACATAGTTTCTGATTATATTTTTTCTTTTAAAATTTATTCGAGACATGATTAAAATAATTTTTTGAAAAAAAACATCAACTAAATATTTTAGAGGCAAAATGACACTTAACAATAAAACTATTCAAATTATACTAAGAAAATTATGCAATGTCAAGAATTTTTCATCGCAAAATTCGACATTTTCCATTGGGGTCGTTTCTTTTTGCAAAAGGGTCGTTTCCTTTTGCAAAAAGAAACGACCCCAATGAGAAAAATTATTTTCTTAATTCCATTCCAGCTTTTTCTAAATCCTTAATTATATTTTCCATAATAGCATTTATTTCGTCATCATTCAAAGTTCTATTTTGATCTCCAAATGTTAAAGAATATGCTAAACTCTTTTTGTTTTTATCTGAAATATTTTTTCCTTCATACAAATCAAATACTTTTATATCTAATAATAATCTTCCAGCTTTTTTCTTTATTTTTGTTTCTATTTCTTTAGAAGTTATATTTTTATCCACTAAAATTGATAGATCTTTTCTTATTACTGGGAATTTTGAAATTTCTTTAAATTTCATTTTTCCAACTCTTTTTGCAAGTAATTTATCTAGATTTATTTCCATAACATATACTGCATCCTTTTCTATTTCTGGATGAATTCGTCCTATAATTCCCACAATATCATTATTTACAGAAATATCTGCTGTTTGACCTGGATGAAATTCTTTAGGCATTTGTTTTGGTAAAACAAAACTATATCTTCCATTATATCCTAAAAAATCTAATAGTTCTTCAGTAACTCCTTTTATATCATAGAAATCAATTACTTTATTATATCCTATTCTATTATAATATTTTCCTGTCATTAATACACATATTTTTTGGTCTTCTCCATAAATATCTTGTTTCTTCCAAAAGCCCTTTCCTATTTCAAATAAGCATACATCTTTATTCTCACGAGCTTTATTATATTCATATATCTTATATAATGATGGAATCATACTATATCTTAGTGTATTTCTATCCTCTGTTAATGGATCTAGCAATTTTAAAGGCTCAAATTCATCTGTTGTGAATTTTTTTACATCTTGATCATTTACAAGTACATATGATAAAGTTTCATTTAAACCTAATTCACTCATTTTATGCCTTATTTTTCTAATTGTTTTATTTACAGTTCCCATTTTGATTGGAACTATAGGAAGTTTGCCTAGAATATTATCCACTCCATAGATTCGTCCTACTTCTTCTACTAAATCCTCTTTTATTGATATATCTATTCTTCTGGTTGGAACTGTAACAATAACCGATTGTTCTTTTGGATGTGTTTCAAAATTTAATCTTCTAAATGTATCTATAATATCTTCTTTAGAAATATTAGCCCCTAATACATCATTTATAAATTGATATTCAATTTCTATATCTTTTTCCTTATTTTCTGTTACATCATATTTTGCTATTCCTTTAACTATTTTTGCATTTGCATATTTTTCAAGCAAATTACAAGCTCTTTCGATCGCCATATATGTCCTTGCTGGATCTATACCCTTTTCAAATCTATTACTTGCTTCACTTCTTAAGATTTTATTTGATGTTTTTCTCACTTTTACAGAATCAAATATAGCTGATTCTATTATTACATTTTTTGTTGTTTCTTCTACTTCTGTAGTTAAACCTCCCATAACACCTGCAAGACCCACTGCTTCTTTTCCATCTGTAATAACTATGTCTTCTTTTGATAAAGTCCTTTCTTGACTATCCAGTGTTTTTAATTTTTCGCCTTGTTTTGCCATTCTAACCACAATTTTATTTCCTAAATGATCAGCATCATAAAAATGTAGTGGTTGACCTAACTCTAACATTACATAATTACTTATATCTACGACATTATTGATTGGTCTAATTCCTGATGCTATTAATCGATTTTTTATAAAATCAGGACTTTCTTTTATTACTAGATCTTTGACTTTTCTTCCTAAAAATAATTTACAATTTTCTGTTTCTACTTCAATTTTAAATTCTTTTTCTATGTTATCTTCTGTTTCACTATGTGTCAATTCCGGAATTCTTACCTCTTTATTATATATTGCACCTAACTCATAGGCCATTCCTAATACACTTAATAAATCTCCTCTATTTGCTGTTAATTCAAAATCAATAACTCTATCATCTAAACCTAAAAATTTAATTGGATCACCACCTATAGGTGCTGTTTCTGGAAGTTCACAAATTCCATTTTTATCAGCTTCAGATAAAAATTTCTTTTCAATTCCTATTTCATATAAAGCACATATCATTCCATTAGATTCTTGACCTCTTATAATTCCTTTTTTTATTCTTATTCCACCTGGAAGCTCTGCTCCTACCTTTGCTAATATGACTTTTAGGCCTTTCCTTGCATTTGGTGCTCCACATACTATATTTAAAATTTCAGTACCAATATCTACTTTGCATAAATGTAAGTGATCAGAATCTGGGTGCATCGTACATTCTATAATTTCGCCTATTACTAAATTTGTAGCATTGACTAATTTCTCAGCTGAGTCATATTCATTTCCTACTCTTGTCATATCTTCAGCTATAGTTGTAACATCCATATTTTCATCTATATCAACATAATCTTTTACAAAATTCAAACTTAATTTCATATTACCCTCCTATTTTTTTCATTGGGGACAGTTCTTTTTGCAAAAGGGTCGGTTCTTTTCGCAAAAGGAACCGACCCTTTTGCAAAAAGAACTGTCCCCAATGAGAAATTTACTCATTATCCATTCTATCAAATTGATTTAAAAATCTTACATCATTTCTATAAAGATATCTCATATCTGTTATTCCATATCTAAACATTGCTAAACGATCTATACCTGTTCCAAATGCAAATCCACTATATTTCTCTGGATCATAACCATTCATTTTTAATACATTCGGATGAACCATTCCTGATCCTAATAATTCTATCCAGCCTGTTTGTTTACATAAATTGCATCCTTTTCCTCCACATTTAAAGCATGTTACATCTACTTCATATGATGGCTCTGTAAATGGGAAATAACTTGGTCTAAAACGAAGTTCTGTTTTTTCTCCTAACATCTTTCTCATAAACACTTCAAGAGTTCCTTTTAAATCTGCAAATGAAATATTTACTTCTTTTTTATCGATTACTAAGCCTTCAACTTGATTAAATTGATGTGAATGTGTCGCATCATCTTCTCTACGGTATGTTTTCCCAAGTGTTATAATTCTAATTGGTGTTTTTTCTTTATTCGCTACCATTGCTCTTGCTTGAACCGCTGATGTCTGTGTTCTTAATAAATGCTCATCTGTAATATAAAAGCTATCTTGCATATCTCTTGCAGGGTGACCTTTTGGAAGATTTAATCTTTCGAAACAGAATTCATCTGTTTCTAACTCTGGACCTTCAACTACATCATATCCCATAGATACAAATATATCTTCTATGTCTTCTATTACTCTATTTAAAGGATGTATACTTCCTCTTTTCAATTTACTTCCTGGAAGAGTTATATCTACTTTTTCTGTTTCTAATTTCTTATTTAACTCTTTTCTTTTGAATTCTGCTTCTTTTTTATTGATTAATTCTTCTAATGCTGCTTTTGCTTCATTTACCCAGCCACCTACAATAGGTCTTTCTTCTGCTGTTAGTTCTTTCATTCCTCTAAGAATTGCGGTTAATTCTCCTTTTTTTCCTAAATATTTTATTCTTAAGTCTTCTAATGATTTTAAATCAGTTATAGATTTAATCTCTTCCACAAATTCTTTTTTGATTTGTTCAATTTTTTCTTTCATAAAAATCTCATTCCTTTCTTTTGCCGAAGCAAATGGACCGGTTCTTTTTGGTCCCATTTGGTCCTAAAAAAAATCCACTTCGCCCATATATTTTAGGACGAAAATGGATTCTTCCGTGGTACCACCTAATTTTATTAATTGGCAATTTCTTGCTCTAATTAACCTCATTACTAGCTTTTTAACGGTGCTATCCGCTTTCTACTACTTATGTTCACAGAAAGTTCTCAAAAGTGAAATTTCGATATATATATTGTAAATGACTTCCAGCCTAAGGTCATTCTCTCTGTTACTATTTTATTATATATCTACTTTGCTTTCTCATAGAATTTGTTATGTATACTATATTAACATAAATTTTAAACTTATGCAATACCTTTTTATTTATTTATGCTCGTGGGTGTGATTTTTTGTATATGTCATTTAAACCATCATTTTGAAATTGCATATAGACTTGTGTTGATGATATGTCTGAATGACCAAGCATTGTTTGTATTGCTTTTAAATCTGCTCCATTTTGTAATAAATGTGTTGCAAATGAATGTCTTAATGTATGTGGTGTTATATCTTTTGTTATATGAGCTTGTTCTTGATAGTATTTTATAATTTTCCAAAATCCTTGTCTTGTTAATCTTCTACCATTTAAATTAACAAATAGGGCTTGCTCTTTATCCGTTTTTACTAATATGTTTCGTGCATTATCTAAATAATCTTTTAAAGCTATAAGTGACATTCTTCCTAATGGTATAACTCTTTTTCTATTACCATGTCTGCATATTACTGTAGCTTCTTGCAATCTAACATCTCCAATATCTAATGATATTATTTCTGTTACTTTCATCCCTGTAGCATATGCAAATTCTAGCATTGCTTTATCTCTAATACCTTTTAAGTCTACATCATTTGGTTGCTCTAGTAAAAGTTCTACTTCTTCTGATGTTAATACACATGGTGTTCTTTTTTCTATTTTTGGTGATTGAATATTTTCTGTTGGGTTTTGTATTTTATCGTTAGTCTTTACTTCGTATTGATAAAAAGCTCTTATTGAAGCTATTGTTCTTGATATTGTAGATGGCTTTTTATTTTGTTCTTCTAAATGTTTTAAGTAATTTTGCACATCTTGCTCTGTTACTTTATTATATTTTATATTATTTTCTTCTAAATATTCCTTAAATTGTTTCAAGTCTCTTTTATATGATTGAAGTGTATTATTTGATGCCTTCTTATCCACTTCTAGAAATCTAAAAAATTGTTTTAACTGTTTTTCCATTTCTACTCTCCATATTTTTTATATTTTATGCAATAATTTATTTACATAAGGTATGTATATGTTATATCAAACTAATCAAAAAAAGTAAATAGTTTTTTTAGATTTTTTTTTACTTTTTATAACAAAATCTCGCTATCTTTTTTATACCAATGCTTACACTATATATTTAATTCCTAATCGTAATAATCTTATTGATATTTCATTTTCTATAAAGCTTGACATAAGTAAGAATCCCAGCATTATAATTGAAATCATAGTATGTTTTATAATAGATACTTTTATATTTTCTTTTCTTCTATCATTTACAATCGACTTATATAATTTTATACTACTAACTCCTGTTGTAAGTAGTGCTGGAATAAATAAAATATTTTGTAAAAACAATGTTAATAAACAAAATATTATTCCTGATTTTAGCCCTAGTGTAAAAGTTATAGCAGATATTGTATATCCCAAACAGAACCCTCTAAATAAAATTAAACCTAATACAACTGGCATTCCTATTATTGTTGTTCCAGCTATCCATATGATAATTAGTAAAATTGTATTATTTTTTATAGAGCTTAAAAGCAGTTCTGAATTGTCTATATTTTCTATACTTTGAAAATTTTGTATAAAGTTTGATATATATGTAGTTATGATGTTTGCCTTTTCTTCTGAGCAATTATTTATAAACATTACACCTAAAAATAATCCTATGACAAATATTAAAATTGCTAATATATATTCTTTGGAATTACTTTTAGTATATTCTATCATTACATTTTTAAAATTTAATATGTGCTTTAATCTTTTCATAAAATCTCCTCGATTATATAAATTTGCTTCAATTTTATCATATAATATTTATTCATTTTATAGAGATTTTATGCTTTATCATAAATAGTAA
>CALXCB010000018.1 GCA_944386695.1 uncultured Clostridia bacterium
AATCAATAAAAACATAGTTAGTGGAATATCCTAAAAAGAAAAATTTTCCTATAAATGTATATAATGCTGCTTATGATTTGGTTGAATTTGCTACAAATCAATTTGAAGAAAATACTAAAAAAGTAGAAGAGCTAATCAAAAAGAGAGAAAAAAATATAGCTTTAGCAGGAGAACTTTCGGATTTACTAAAATCCGTAGATGAGAAAGAAGATGGCTGGAAAGACAATATAGAAAAAGCATCTGACAAGTTTTCTGAAGATATAATAGAAGCATTAAATACAATAGGAAGATGTAAAGGCAAAACATCTCAGAAATATAAAGATTCTATGAAATTAATAAAAGCTAAAATAAATAATTTAGAAGCTAATCTACATATAGAAATAGATATGGAAAGATTAGAAGATAGTTCAAAAGCTCTAAGTTTTATTGGAATAGAAATATCAGATGCTTTAAAATTAATTCCAACACCGGAAGAAAAAGTAGCAGAGATAAAAGCCGAAGAAGTAAATGAGGAACCAGAAGTAATTGAACCAAAAGTTAAAACAAAAGCCAAATTTAAATTAAAGAAAGAAAAGAAACAAGAAAATACCAATATACAAACTATTACAGAAGAAACAACTACAACTAATAAAGAAAATAAAAATATAAATGACAGTGATAATGATAATGTGGAAGAAATGAAACAACAATATCTAGAAGAGACAACTTTCGAAACAAAACCATCTTTATGGTATAGAATTAAGCATAGTAAAGTATTTTTGGTAGCAACTTATGTATTCAGAATTAAGATAAGAATAGAATTACCACCTCTTGCACTTCCAGAGGGAGATGAAGAGGAAGAATCTTAAAATAAAAGGAGGAGTACTTTTCCTCCTATGTTTTTAAGTTTGAGAATTTTTGAAAAAACTATTGACAAATGTCAAAAAATATTATATACTACTCGTTGTAGCAAATAAGCTCCCTTAGCTCAGTTGGTTAGAGCAACCGGCTCATAACCGGTAGGTCCAAGGTTCGAGTCCTTGAGGGAGCACCATATAAAAATAAATTACGAAGATTAAAAACTAACACCAAATTTTCTAAAAAGTAATTTTTAGGAAAAAAAAAACCAAATTTTTGGAATGTTAAGTTTTAATCTTTTTTTGTTTTTAAATAAATATTTGGTTTTGGGAAAAGGAGTTGTAAATGAATACAAAGTACATTTTTGTAACAGGTGGAGTTGTATCTGGATTAGGGAAAGGGATAACGGCAGCATCATTAGGACGATTACTAAAAAATAGAGGATATAAAGTTACAATTCAAAAATTTGATCCTTATTTGAATGTGGATCCAGGAACAATGAGCCCCTATGAGCATGGAGAAGTTTTTGTAACAGATGATGGAGCAGAGACAGATTTAGATTTAGGTCATTATGAAAGATTTATAGACGAAAATTTAACTAAAGATTCTAGTGTTACAATGGGAAAAGTTTATATGTCTGTTTTAGAAAAAGAAAGAAATGGAGATTATTTAGGCAAAACTGTCCAAGTAATACCACATGTCACAAATGAGATAAAAGAAAAAATATACAGTTTTGAAGATACAGATGTTGATATAGTTATCACAGAAATAGGAGGAACAGTTGGCGATATAGAGGGACTTTCGATTATAGAAGCAATAAGGCAAGTAGGACTAGAAAAAAATAAAGAAGATGTATTATATGTTCATGTTACACTTCTTCCATACATAACAGGTTCAAACGAAATTAAGTCAAAACCAACTCAACACTCTGTAAAACAGTTACAAAGTTTAGGAATTCAGCCTGATATATTAGTTTGTAGATCAGAACAAGAAATTCCTGATACAATAAGAGAAAAATTAGCATTATTCTGCAATGTAAGAAAAACAAGTGTCATTCAAAATATGACAGCAGATTGTTTATATGCAGTACCTTTAATGCTAGAAAAAGAAGGGTTAGCTAGAGAAGTATGTAATCATTTAAGATTAGACAGCTATGTTCCAGATAATTCCAAATGGGAAGAAATGGTAGAAAATATTAGAAGTATAAAAGAAGAAGAAAGTGTAAAAATAGCTATAGTGGGTAAATATGTTAGACTTGAGGATTCTTATATATCAGTAGTAGAAAGTTTGCAGCATGCAGGGTTTGTAAATAAAGTTAAAGTAGCTGTAGAAATGGTGGATTCTGAAACTATAGTACCAGAAAATGTAAAGGCGATACTTTCTAAATATGACGGAATAGTAGTACCGGGAGGATTTGGAGATCGAGGAATTAAAGGTATGATAGAGACGATAAAATATGCCAGAGAAAACAAGGTACCATTTTTAGGAATATGTCTTGGAATGCAAATGTGTGTAGTAGAATATGCACGAGATGTATTAGGGTATCAAGATGTTGATTCAGCAGAGTTTAATAATAACACTGAGAATCCAGTAATACATATAATGGAAGATCAGAAAAATATTAAGAAAAAAGGTGGCACAATGAGATTAGGAAGTTATCCTTGTGTTATAAAAGAAGGAAGTTTAGCACACAAAATATATAATCAAATTAAGATAGAAGAAAGACATAGACATAGATTTGAATATAATAACGAATATAAAGAAGAATTAGAGGAGGCAGGTCTTATTTGTTCTGGCGTATCACCAGATGGAAGCTTGGTGGAAATAGTAGAGTTACAAAATCATCCATATTTTATAGCATCACAATTTCATCCAGAATTAAAATCAAGACCAAATAGACCAGCACCTTTATTTGTAGGACTAATAAATGCAGCCAAAGGAAAATAATTTTTTGCAAAAGGGTCGTTTCTTTTCTCAAAAGGGTCGTTTCCTTTTGCAAAAGGAAACGACCCTTTTGAGAAAAGAAACGACCCCAATGAAAAAAAGGAGTATAAAAATAATATGAATCTTACACTTACACAATATTTTTTAATATTTATTATATATTCTTGCCTAGGTTGGATTTTAGAAGTAACCTGTAAGTCAATTGAATATAAAAGATTTATAAATAGAGGATTTTTAATAGGTCCATATTGTCCAATATATGGCTGGGGTGTAGTATTAATCACTATATTACTTTATAAATATGCGTATGATCCATTGGTTTTATTTGTAATGACAATAATTACATGTATGATTTTAGAATATGTAACAAGTTTTATAATGGAAAAATTATTTAAGGCAAGATGGTGGGATTATAGTAAACGTAAATTTAATTTAAATGGGAGAGTATGTTTGGGAACTACTATTCCTTTTGGAATATTTGGAGTATTTATAATTTATTTTTCAAATCCATTTATAGTAGAACAATTAAATAAAGTTGATCCAACAGTTTTAGACATAATTGCAATTATTATATTAATTATTTATATAATAGATAATATAATTTCAGGTATTGTAATATTTGGATTTAGAAAGACAGCAGTTCAAGTAAATAAAGAAGGTAGACAGGATAATACAGAAGAGATTACAAGAAAGGTTAGAGAGATATTGAGCTCAAAGGCTTGGACATATAAAAGACTTGTTAATGCCTACCCAAAACTTGTTACAATTAAATATAGAATAAAAGAGATAAAGAATGAAGTAAAAGAAAATGCACAAGAAATTAAAAATAATATAAATGAAAAAGCTCAAGATATGAAACATACGTTAAATGGTAAGAGAAAAGAAGCAAAGTTAAAAATTCATCTTGGAAAAGAAAATATTAAAAGAAAATTTAAAGTAAATAAAAAAGATTAAAAAAGAGATGCCAGTGTGATGTAAAATCATTAAAATGGCATCTTTAAATAAAAATTTGACAAAATAATACAAAAAGTGTAAAGTATATGTAAATCGATGCATAAATACTTTAATATATTTTATTAAAGAAAGGGGAATGGCAACATGAGAAGTGACATTATTCACAAAATCACAAAACTTGAAGACATTGAAATAGGAACTAGATACAAAGTTCAACTTCGGATTCCATTTAATTATGGGTGGATCGAGAGAGTCAAGGTAAGTTTTTTTACATTTGATCGTAGAAATGCTTATCCAATGCAGCATATTAAAAATGAAAATGATTATGCTTATTTTGAAGTAACTGTAGATCTGGAAACTCAGGCAATATATCATTATTATTTTTCATTTGAAGCAAATAGAAATTTTCAATATGCTAAAAAGAAAAATATAACTGGTGATACTAGCATAACTGATGAAGAATGTTGGAAATTGTCAGTTGGATTTGATGCACCTGATTGGGCAAAAGGAGCTGTTATGTATCATATTTTTGTGGATAGATACCGCAAAAGTAAAGATAAAAAAATGGAACAAATGCCTAATAGGACTATTCATCAAAATTGGTATGAGCCACCTGTACTTGGTCCAGATGAGAACGGTTTGTGGAATGTTGACTTTTATGGTGGAGACTTAAAAGGAATAGAAGAAACAATTAAATATCTAAAAAGTTTATTTGTAACTATTATATATTTAAGTCCAATTATGAGAAGTCAATCAAATCACAGATATGATACAGCCGATTATGAAAAAGTAGATCCATATGCAGGAAATAATGATTGGCTTAAATCTCTTTGTGATGTGGCACACCGGCACGGAATGAAAGTTATCTTAGATGGAGTATTTAATCATACTGGTAATGATAGTAAATATTTTAACGAGTATGGGACTTTTGACACACTTGGAGCATATCAAAGTACAGAATCTCCATATTATAACTTTTATAAAAGAATATGGAATCAAGGAAAAAGAGATTTTTCATTTTGGTGGGGAATGAAAAACTTGCCTGAATGTGATGGAAATTCACCTGAATGGAGAAATTATATCTTGGGTGAAGGAGGAATAATAGACCAGTGGTTTGCATTAGGAATTGATGGCTTAAGATTAGATGTTGCAGATGAACTAACTGATAGTTTTATCGAAGGCATAAATCAAGCTGTTAAAAGAAATAAACCTGATGGTTTAATTATAGGTGAAGTTTGGAAAAACCCTATGAGAATGAATAGAACTTACATTTCATCTGGAAAAGGTATGCATTCTGTGATGAACTACTTACTTGCAGATAGCTTAATCAGATACTATAAGCATACTGATATATGGAAACTTGAATCATGTATAAAAGAGATTTTGTCAGAATATCCTGATCCTACAATTCAAACATTGATGAACTTTACATCAACTCATGATATTTCAAGGGCTATTGAGATTATGGGCTGTAATGTTTTTCAACAATATGGAGAATGGGCATGGAATTTATTACCTGACAAAGACAATATTGAGTGGGTTAAAAACCATCATATGACAAGTACAGAGTATAAATACGGGAAAAAGATGTTAAAATCCTATGTATTTGCCCTGACTTTTTTACCAGGGATACTAGATGTGTTTTATGGAGACGAAATAGGTATGAAAGGTATAGGAAATCTTGCAAATAGAGCTCCATATACCTGGAAATACAGAGACAAGGATTTGCTCAAATTTTTTAGAAGTATGGGAAAAATTAGAAAATACTATACATTTTTAAAAACAGCAGATATGGAAAAAATAAATATAAATGCTGAACAATTTATGTTTGAAAGAATTGGAGAGAACAAAAAAGTCCTTGTTATAGTAAGTAGAACACATCATGAAAGCAAAGTGATCTTGCCAGAAGAATATCAGGAAGCTAAACTCATAGCAAAAATCAAGGGAAGTGATAAAGAACTTCTATCACCTTATGGTGCAGTAGCTGTTCTAAAGTAAAAAAACAATAATTTATTTTTTTTAAACCCTAGGGATAATTTTTATTTATCTCTAGGGTTTTACTTTGAATAATTTATTGAAAATTTAATAGAAATTTTATTATAAGTATGATACAATTGGAAAAAATTGCATATGAGGAGTGAAAAAAATGAATCAACATATACAGAAAATTAAACAAAAATATAAAAAAACTAAAAAAAGTTCGTTATTGGTGTATTTAATATTAAGAGCTTTAGTAATTATTTGTATGGTAGAACAAATACTAAGAGGAGATTTAAATAATGCTTTTTTATGTTTGCTATCGCTAGTATTGTTTATAATTCCTACGTTTATAGAAAATGAGTTTAAAATAAAACTACCTTCAGTACTAGAAAGTATAATATATTGTTTTATATTTTCAGCAGAAATATTAGGAGAAATAAATAATTTTTATGGAATAATTCCATATTGGGACACAATACTTCATACATTAAATGGATTCTTAGCAGCAGGAATAGGTTTTTCTTTAATTGATTTATTAAATGAAAATAGTAAAAATATAAATTTATCACCTATTTTTGTTGCAATTGTAGCTTTTTGCTTTTCTATGACTATTGGGGTATTATGGGAATTTTTTGAATATGGCGCAGATAAATATTTAAATTTAGATATGCAAAAAGATACATTGGTATCAAAAATATCATCAGTTGAATTAGATCCAGATAAAAGCAATAAATCAATTACTATTAACAATATCAAATCTACACAAATAAACACAGATAAAGACTCTATAACCATTGAAGGCGGATATTTAGATATAGGCGTAAATGACACGATGGGAGATTTGATAGTAAATTTTATAGGTGCAATAAGTTTTAGTTTTATAGGATTTTTATATATAAAAAATAGAAAAAAATATAAATTTGCAAGCAATTTTATACCAGTAAAAAGTGAATAGAAAGTTAATATTTAAAAAACGACATTTATTGACAAGATTTACATAAAGTAATATAATATAGGCGAAAAAAGCCAATAAGCGATGTAAGAAACTCATTTATAATAAAAATGGAGGTAAAAAATGGTAAAGGAGAAGAATTTTAAAGAATTTTCCGAAGAGGAAAAAATTCGGGAAATAAAAAGCGCCTATAATTTTCTCAACACTATAAAAAATCAAGAAGATATCCCTTATGTTCGAATAGGGGAATTCTCTAAAAAACTGAGAGAAATTGTAATATCAGAAGTGGTAAAAGAAATAAATATTGCAATAGAATATGTATATGGAAGTTATACTTCTGAGTATTCAGAATTTCTCAAAGATTTGATAGAGATAGAGGAAAGCCAACAAAGAAAAGGAATACTTATTTTTACAAAAATAAAAATTAGATTATTCTCTGCTATAGATGACCAATCTATATCAAAAATTAAAAGAGATTATTCAAAGACAATTGAATATATAACGACAAGAGGAGAAAATCATACAGTAAAACTGAGTATTGTGGAGATAAGGCGCGGAAAGCGAAGCCAATCTCAATTCTTAACCATAAAATTAAAGGGGTGGGAATATGATGAAAGTGGCTTTGTAATTCTTTAGCCTACAGGGAACCTTGAAAATAGGTTCCCTTAAAACTAATTAAAAGAAAGAGAGAGTTTAAATGGATTATAATAAAGAGATATCAAAAAAGGTAGCTTTTATTACATTACGGTTGTAAAGTAAATCAATATGAGTCAAATGCGATGGCACAAAAGTTTTTAGAAGCAGGATATGAAATTTGTACATTAACAGAAAAACCAGATATAGTAATAGTAAATACATGCACAGTAACAAATATAGCAGACAGGAAATCAAGGCATATGCTAAGAAAAGTCAAAGAAGAAAACAAAAATGCAATAGTTGTAGCTGTAGGATGTTATGTACAAGTAGCGAGTGAAAAAGTAAATAAAATAGAAGAAATAGATTTAAGTATAGGAAATGTAGAAAAAAGAGATATAGTTAATATAGTAGAAAATTATATAAAAGAAAAAGAAAAAATCACAGAAATAGCTGATATTAATCAAGAAAAAGAATTTTTAGAATTTGGAAGTATCACATTTTCTGAGAAAACAAGAGCAACAATAAAAATACAAGATGGATGTAATAATTTTTGCACATACTGCTTAATCCCATATGCAAGAGGAAGAATAAGGAGTAGAAAAAAAGAAAACATAATAGATGAAGTAACAAAAATTGCACAAAAAGGAATAAAAGAAATTGTAATAACAGGAATACATATAGCATCATATGGAAAAGATTTTGAAAATAATTATAAGTTGATAGACTTATTAGAAGATTTAAATAAAATAGAAGGAATTCAAAGAATAAGATTAGGTTCTTTAGAACCTACAATAATTACAGAAGAATTCGCTATAAGACTTTCAAAACTAGAAAAAATTTGTAATCAATTTCACTTATCACTTCAAAGTGGGTGTGATGAAACTTTAAAAAGAATGAATAGAAAATATACGTGTGATGAATTTAGAGAAGTTACTAAAATTCTAAGAAAATACTTCAAAGATGTAAATTTAACAACAGATATAATAGTTGGATTTCCTGGAGAAACAGACGCAGAATTTAATAAAACATTTGAATTTTTAAAAGAAATTAAATTTTATAAGATGCACATTTTTAAATATTCTCCTCGCGAAGGTACACCTGCTGCTAAAATGCCAAATCAAGTTGATGGAAACATAAAAGAACAAAGAAGCCAAAAACTAATAAAATTATCTGATCAAAATCAACTTTGGTATAATCAAAAGTATATTGGTAAGCCTGTCGAAGTTTTATTTGAGGAAGAAAAAGATGGTATTTGGTCGGGATATACCAAAAATTATATAAAAGTTAATTTTAAATCATCAAAAAATTTAGAGAATCAATTGGTAACAGTAAAAATTTTTCATTAGGGTCGTTTCCTTTTGAAAAATTTTTCATTGGGGTCGTTTCCTTTTGCAAAAGGGTCGGTTCCTTTTGAAAAAAATGCTTGAAAAAAATAAATGATTTTGATATAGTATATAAAAAATAGTAGGAGGAAAAACAATGACAGAGGCAGATAAAAATTTTATAGATACATGTAAAGAAATATTAAAAAATGGTTACTCATCAAAAGGAACAGGAGTTAGAACAAGATGGGAAGATGGAGAAGAAGCTAATTATTATTCAATAGTAGGAGTGACAAACAAATACAATGTAGAAAAAGAATTTCCAATGATTACATTAAGAAATAATACAAATACAGTAAAAAAAGCAATAGATGAAATTTTATGGATTTGGCAAAAAAAATCCAATAAAGTAAGTGAATTAAATTCACATATATGGGATCAATGGGCAGGTGAAGATGGGACAATTGGAAAAGCATATGGTTATCAAATGGCAAAAAAATATGAATTTAAAACAAAAGATGGAATAAAAACAATGGATCAAGTTGATTACATGTTATATTTATTAAAAAATGATCCAGCAAGTAGAAGAATAATGACAAATATTTTTGATTTTGCAGATTTAAAAGATATGAATTTAGAACCTTGTGCATTTGGAACACAATGGTTAGTAAAAGAAGGAAAACTACATTTAATTTTAAATCAACGTTCTCAAGACATGCTTGCAGCCAATGGATGGAATACAATGCAATATGCAGCATTACTTTGTATGGTGGCTCAATGTGTAGGTTTAAAACCAGGAACTTTAACACATAATATAGGTGATTGTCATATATATGATAGGCATATACCACTAATAGAAAAATTAATAAAAGCAAAACCTATGGATGTTTTACCAAAGCTTGTAATACATAATAATACTACAAACTTCTATGATTTTAAAGTAGAAGATTTTGAAATTCAAGGTTATGATTATAATAAAGAAATTAAATTAGGAAAGATCCCTGTAGCAATTTAATTGAAAAATATTTTAAACGTAATTTTAGTAAAATGTAAAAATCTGAAAAATATGTAAAGAGAGGAAAACCAAAATGTTAAGTATAATAGTTGCAAAATCAAGAAATAATGCAATTGGAAAAAACAATAAATTAATATGGCATATATCAGATGATCTTCAAAGATTTAAAAAATTAACGACAGGTCATACAATAATAATGGGAAGAAAAACATTCGAATCTTTAGGAAAAGTATTACCCAATAGATTTCATGTAGTTTTAACAAGAGACGAAACATATAAAGTAGAAAATAAAAATGTACAAATAGTTCATGATATATCAGAGATAGATCCATATGTTGAAGACAATAATGAAAATTTTGTAATAGGTGGTGCTCAAATATATTGGGCACTTATGCCAAAATGTCAAAAGTTATATATTACACAAATAAATAAAGATTTTATAGGTGATAGTTATTTTCCTAAAATAAATGAAGAAGAATGGGATATGATAGAGAAGATAAAAGGACCAGAAGATGGAAATGATTTCGAATATGAATATATAACATATAAAAGAAAATAGCATAAATTAAAGATATAAAACATATATATAATACTAAATAAATAAAAAAGAAAATAGAAGGCTGAAAAATAAATAATTTTTCAACTGGAATTGAGCCTTTTGAAAGGAATGAGAAGAATGGAAGTATTAGAAACTAATCATAATCATTTATTTAGTATTATAAAGGGAACATTAATAGCTTTTTTTGTTACAATTATAGCACTTATGTTTTTTTCCATACTATTAGTATATACAGAATTATCTGAAGAGACAATAAAACCTGTAATAACAACAATTACAGGCATTAGTATATTAATTGGAAGTTCAATCGGAACAAAGAAATTAAAGAAAAACGGTTTAATAAATGGAGCTATAATTGGAATTTTATATATTTTGATTATTTATATAATATCAAGTATATTTAATTCAAATTTTGCAATTAATTTAATGTCTTTAATAATGATAGGTATAGGATTAATTGGTGGGATATTAGGACGGAATAATAGGAGTTAATACAAAATAATTTTTCATTGGGGACAGTTCCTTTTGCGAAAGGGTCTGTCCCCAATGAAAAATTTCTCAAAAGGAAACGACCCTTTTGAAAAAAGCTATTGACATTTTTAAAACTATATAATATAGTATTGGAAACTAGATACAAGGAGATAAATTTATGAAGAGGATAAAATTAGATGACAGAGTATTACCAACTTATACAAAAGGTGAAGAAATATTTAATATGACTTCACATATTGTCGGAGCTGTTCTTGGAATAGTAGCATTGATTTTATGTATTATTTTTGCAGCAATACATAACAATCCATATGGAATAGTTGCAAGCTCTATTTTTGGAGTAACAATGATTCTGCTATATACGATGTCAAGTATATATCATGGATTAAGACCTAATTCAAAGGCTAAAAAAGTATTTCAAGTCTTAGATCATTGTTCAATATTTTTACTTATTGCAGGGTCATATACTCCATTTGCACTTTGCACATTGAGAGAGATAGATACAGCAACTCGGTTGGTGGATATTTGGTATTATTTGGGGAATGGCAATTTTAGGAATTATATTAAATTCAATAGATTTAAAACAATTTAAAGTATTTTCGATGATATGCTATTTAGCAATGGGTTGGTGTATAATATTTAAAATAAACTGGGTAATTGATAAACTTGGTTGGGATGGATTTGCACTTTTATTAGCAGGAGGAATTATTTATACAATAGGAGCTGTACTTTATGGTGTAGGAAAAAGAAAAAAATATATGCATTCAATATTTCATTTATGCATATTTGCAGGTAGTTTATTGCATTTTCTTTGTATACTTTTGTATGTAGTTTGATTATGCACAATTAGAACTGGGTTTTTTGTTATTGTATAAAAAAGACCCAGTTCATTTTGTTATTTTATGAATTGATAATTAGTGTTATCGGTTAATATTAAGTTTCCATCATAAATAGTAGAACTTTCTGTTGATAATGGTATTGTTAAAGTCAAAGGACAAGTATAAACTTCATCTAAATTATTAGTTATGGTGATTAAAAAACTTAATTTACAGGCAATTGAATTTAATGTAATACCACAGTTTTTTAATAAACTCCCATTATAAGAAATATTAGATGAATTGTCAGTCAAAGTGTAATCTGTTATTAAGCTAGAATTTACATAGCATAAAGTTATAGGATTTGCACAATTATTAAACAAAATTGGGGTAGAATAATCTATTTGGTTTTCAGAAGAGGTAGCGAAATCTAGAGTATTTTCAATTTTTTTGTTTTCGTCATAGTTATTACTTGTAAAATCATTTATATTCTTAAAATATAGATTTGGTGTACCGGTAGAAGGAGTTAAGCTAAATTTAATGTCAGATAGAGTCACCTTTTTTAAAGTATTTTCAGCTGTAAAATTCCCATCAGCATTATTATTTAAAAAGATTGCTATATCAGTATATTGGTATAGATCCAATATTTTAAAAGATGAATTAGAAGTTATTTCTGTATTACAATTTGCACTACTAAAATATAGTATTTTATTGATAGAAAAAGGAGAAGATCCATCAAATTCGTATATATTTTCCATACTTTTAGAAGAAGATATACGATTTTTTATCTCTTTTATAGCTAGAACACTTAAAACAATGAATAAAATTAATAATAAAGAAAATAAAACATAAAAAATAATTTGTTTTTTATTCATTTTGTTCCTCCTAGGCTTTTTATTATTATATGAGATGAAATTTTAATTTATGTTACTAATTTTGATCTGTTAGCAAATAGCAGCAAATTATTAATAAAGTAAAGAAAAGTTATAGAAATTTACTTGCATTAAAGCCAAAAAGAATATATAATTAGGAAAGTTATTAAAATAGATTAATAAAGTGGGGGATTTTAAGGTTAAAAAATCATATTAAATTTTTCTAACCTATTTTATGCCTTCGGAAAGGAAGAAAAAATGAAAATATTATTAAAAGGTGCGAGAGTGGTAGATCACAAAAACAAGCTAGACGGAAAAATGGATATTTTACTAGAAGATGAAAAAATAGCAAAAATTAATACAGAAATAAATGAGGAAGCTGACAAAATAGTAGATTGTACAGATTATATTATAATACCAGGAATGATAGATATGCACTGCCATTTAAGAGAGCCAGGCTTTGAACAAAAAGAAACTATAGAGACAGGTTCAAAAAGCGCAGTTGCAGGAGGCTTTACAACAATATGTCCAATGCCTAATACGAAGCCAGTACCAGATAATGTAGAAACTTTAAAAATGATAATAGAAAAGGCAAAAAACGTTAATTTATGCAATGTTTTACCATTTGCATCAATAACAAAAGGAGAATTAGGAGAAGAATTAGTAGACTTCAATGCAATGAAAGATGCAGGAGCAATAGCTTTCTCTGACGATGGTTTGCCAGTTGTAAATTCAAAAATAATGAGAGAAGGTATGATAAAAGCAAATGAGGTAGGTTCATTTACATCAGCACATTGTGAAGAAAAATCAGTTGCAAAAGGAGCAATAAATGCAGGACCTGTTGCAGAAAAACTAGGAGTAGAAGGCGTTTTACCAGAAGCTGAAGAGATAATGGCAGCTAGAGATATAGTTTTAGCTGAAACAAATAATATCCATGCTCATATATGTCATATAAGCACAAAAACTTCGAAAAATATGATAAGAGATGCAAAAAAAAGAGGAGTTCAAGTTACTTGCGAAACTTGTCCACACTATTTTTCTTTAACAGTAGATAAAGTTTTAGAAAAAGGTGTAAATGCTAAAATGAATCCGCCACTAAGAGAGGAAAAAGATAGACTTGCAATAATAGAAGGTCTAAAAGAAGGAACAATAGATGCAATAATAACAGATCATGCACCACATGCAGAAGAAGAAAAAAATCAAGGATTAGCAACTGCACCAAATGGAATAATAGGTTTTGAAACAGCTTTATCTTGTGAAATAATGAATTTAATTGATACAGGAGATTTAACATATGATGATTTAGTAAGAGTAACATCATATAATCCTGCAAAATTATTAGGATTAGAAAGTAAAGGGGCAATAGAAGAAGGCTTTGATGCAGACTTAACTATATTTGATCCAAATAAAGAGTATATTTATACAAAAGATATGGTAGTATCAAAATCCAAAAATTCTCCATTTATAGATGGAAAAATGAAAGGCAAGGTAATGTATACAATAGTAGGAGGAAGAATTGTATACCAAGAAAAGTAAAAAACAGAAGGGAAGTAGACAAAAATGGAACATAAAGTAATACCAATTACAGTAT
This sequence comes from uncultured Clostridia bacterium, assembly GCA_944386695.1. Lineage (GTDB taxonomy): Bacteria > Bacillota > Clostridia > TANB77 > CAG-508 > CAG-269. The sequence continues at coordinate 13,967 of CALXCB010000018.1, forward strand.
TAACAGGGTACTTAGGAGCTGGAAAAACAACGCTTTTAAACCATGTATTAAATAACCAAGAAGGTTACAAAGTAGCTGTAATTGTAAATGATATTGGAGAAGTAAATATCGACGAAAAATTGATAAAAGATGGAGGCTTTATAAAAGAAGAAGACAAAGGAAATGTAGTGCCATTATCAAATGGATGTATTTGCTGTACTTTGAAAGAAGACTTAATGAATCAAATAGTAGATATAATAAAGACAAAAAAGTTTGACTATATTTTAATAGAAGCAAGTGGAATATGTGAGCCGATGCCAATTGCACAAACAATAACACTTTTATCAGAATCAACAGTACAATATGGATTACCAAAAATTTGTAGATTAGATAATGTAGTCACAGTAGTAGATGCTCTTCGTTTAGTTACTGAATTTGGTTGCGGAGATTATTTAGTAAAAGAAGATTTAGATGAGGAAGATATTGAAAATTTACTAATTCAACAAATCGAATTTTGTAATATAATTGTGATAAACAAAGTAGATGAAGTAAAGCCAGAAGAATTAAATAAAGTAAAGGCAATAATTAAAAGGCTTCAACCAACAGCTAAAATAATTGAAACTAACTTTGGAAAAGTTGATGTAAAAGAAATAATAGATACAAATAATTTTGACTTTGAAAAGGTAGCAAGTTCGGCAGGTTGGATTAAAGAATTAGAAAGAGATGACAATGAAGATATTGAAGATGAAGAAGAGCACGACCATCATGATGAAGATGAAGAACATGAAGAGCATCATCATGAACATCACGGACATCATCATCACCATCACCATGATGAAGGCGAAGCAGAAGAATATGGAATTTCAACATTTGTGTATGCATCAAGAAAACCTATGAAAGAAGTAAAATTTAATGAATTTGCTAAAAATTTACCAAGAAATGTTATTAGATGTAAAGGTTTGATTTGGTTTGCAGAAGATGATGAAATGTCATATTTATTTGAGCAAGCAGGTAAACAACTTTCTCTTTCAGAAGCGGGATATTGGCTTGCAACAGCTCCAAAAGAAGAGCTAGATGAAATGATAAAAGCAAATCCTGAAATTATGAAAGATTGGGATGAAAAAGTAGGAGATAGAATGACAAAGCTTGTATTCATTGGACAAGATATGGATAAAGATAAAATAAAAAAAGATTTAAGAGAATGCGAATAATTTTCCAATTGGGATTGGGGCTTTTTGGGCACTATGCCAAAAAAAGACCTAATCCAATTTGTCAGGGTTGAAAAAAAATAAATATATGGTATAATGTACAAGAAAAAATGAAAGGAATGAATTTTATAATGGAAGAAATATATATCTTTGGACATAAAAATCCAGATACAGATACAATTTTATCATCAATAGTACTAGAAACTATGGAAAAAACAAAAGGCGCTAGTAAAGTAAAAGCATATAGATTAGGAGATGTTAATAAAGAGACAAAATATGCACTTGATTATTTCGGAGTAAAAGAGCCAGAACTTTTAGAAGAAGTAGCAGAAGGACAAAAAGTAATGTTAGTAGATCATAATGAATTTGCTCAAAGTGTAAACGGAATAGAAAAGGCAAAAATCTTAAAAGTAGTAGATCACCATAAAATAGCAAATTTTGAAACACATGAACCTTTATTTTATTTAGCAATGCCTGTAGGTTGTACATCAACTATTTTAAGAGAAATGTACAAAGTAAATAATATAAAAATAGATAAAGTAACAGCAGGATTAATGCTTAGTAGTATAATATCTGATACGCTTTTATTAAAATCACCAACTTGTACAGACAAAGATAGAGAAGCAGCAAAAGAGCTTGCTAAAATAGCAGAAGTAGATTTAAATGAATATGGAATGAATTTATTAAAAGCAGGAACAGATCTAAGTGATTTTACACCAGAAGAATTAATAAACATAGATTCTAAGCCATATACAACAAAAGGGATAAAATATCAAGCAGCCCAAGTAAATACCGCATCAATTGATGATGTTCTAAAAGATAAAAAAGCAATAGAAGAAGCTATGAATAAATTTATGCAAGAAAATGGTGTAGATTTATTTGTTTTAATGATTACAGATATTTTAGAAAATAATTCACAAATTATAGTTTTAGGAAAGCAAGAAATAGCAGAAAAAGCATTTAATGTAAAACTAGAAAATGATACTGCATTTTTACCTGGAGTAGTATCAAGAAAGAAACAAGTAGTTCCAAATATAGATAATGCTATTGCATAAAAATAGACTTAAAAATTTAAAAGTCTAAAAAATGGAGGAGAAAACATTGGAAAAAGAAAAAATTAATAAAGTGAGAGACATTTTAGAATGGGTGCTTTGTATAGTAATTGCATTAGTAATTGCAATTTTGTTTAGATACTATATAGGTACACCTACAATTGTAAAGCAACCATCAATGTACCCAACACTTAAAGAGGACCAAAGATTATGGCTAAATAGATGGCAAAGAACAACTAAAACATTACCTGAAAGAGGAGATATTATAACATTTGAGGCTCCATCGACTACAGTTCTTTCTCCAGTTGAAATAGAAGAAAGTGTTTTAGCTAGATATCAAGAACCAACAAATTTATTTGAAAAATTTACATATCATGTACTTGAAATAAATAAAATAAGTTATATAAAAAGGGTAATAGGTGTTCCAGGAGATCATGTAGTAATTGATGATGGAAAAGTATTTATAAATGAAGAAGAATTAGAAGAACCATATCTTCAAACAGGTATTGTAACAGATGCAAATGATGGATATTGCACAGACTTAGTAGTACCAAAGAATTCTGTATTTGTAATGGGAGACAATAGGTCACAGAGTACAGATAGTAGATGTTTTGGTTGTATACCACTTGAAAAAATAGAAAGTAAAGTTTGGATACGTATATGGCCATTGAATGTATTTGGAAAAATAGACAAGTAGGAGAGATAATTTTGTTTGATGCAATTATAGGAAATGATAAAATAAAAAAAGAGTTAATAAATTCTATAAAATTAAACAAATATTCACATAGCTATTTATTTCTTGGAACAGCTGGGATTGGAAAAAAATTAATTGCTAGAGAATTTGCAAAAATGATTTTATGTGAAAGCAAGGAAAAATATTGTAATAAATGTAAATCATGTATAGAGTTTGATTCAAACAATAACCCAGATTTCCAAGAAATTTGGCCAGATGGAAATGTCATTAAAATAGACCAAATAAGAACTATGCAAAAAAAAATATTAGAAGCGCCAATCATATCTAATCAGAAAGTATATATAATAGATGATGCGGATGCTCTAACACGTGAAGCACAGAATTGTTTGTTAAAAACATTGGAGGAACCACCTGAATTTGTAAACATAATTCTTATAGCTTCAAATGAAGCAAATTTATTAAGTACTGTAAAATCAAGATGTACGATTTTAAAATTTGAAGATATAAAAAATGAAGAAATACAAAGATATTTAGAAGAGAAGTATAATTTGATTGATGTTTCTCAAAGTATAATAGAAGCATCATCTGGAAGTATAGGAAAAGCAGAGCAATTAAAAGATAAGCAAGAGTTATATGAATCTATAAGTAATATTATAAATAATATTGAAAATAATGATTTAATAGAAATATTAAAAAATGCTGATATAATTTATAAATCACAAGATAGTAAACAAGAAATACTAGAATACATAAATATTCTTTTATTTAAAAAAGCAAAGGAAAACATTAAATTTTTAGATTGTATAAATATAGTTGAAGATACTAAAAAGAGGTTAAAAGCGAATAGTAATTATAATATGAGTATAGATAATATGCTTATGACTATGTGGGAGGAGATACATTGAAAAATATAGTAGGGATTAGATTTAGAAAGTTAGGAAAGATATATTTTTTTAATCCACAATATTTAATATTAAAAAAAGATGATATGGTTATAGTAGACACTCAAGAAGGGGAAGAAATTGGAACTGTTATAATTCCGAATAGAGTTTTAAATGATGAAAAGGTTTTTCAAGAATTAAAGCGAGTTTTAAGACTAGCAAACAAGAAAGATTTAAAACATTATGAAGAGTGTCAGAAACATGAGAAAGAAGCATTTGAGTATTGCAAAAAAAGGATCAAAGAATTAGGATTAAAAATGAATTTGATAGATGTAGAGTTTAAATTCAATAATCTAAAAGCATTATTTTATTTTACAGCAGATGGAAGGATTGACTTTCGTGAACTTGTAAAAGACTTAGCTGCGGTTTATAAAATAAGAATTGAATTAAGACAAATTGGAGTAAGAGATGAGATTAAAAGATTAGGAGGAAACGGAGTTTGCGGAAGAGAACTTTGTTGTTGTTCTTTTTTAAGCAATTTTGAAACTGTATCAATAAAGATGGCGAAAGACCAAAACTTATCTTTAAATCCATCGAAAATATCTGGAAATTGTGGAAGATTGATGTGTTGTTTGAAATATGAAGATGAAGTTTATCAAGAAAAATTAAAACATTTACCTCATGTTGGCGCAATAGTAGAGACTCCAGATGGAATTGCTGAAGTAGATTCTGTGGAAACTTTAGCAGAAAGATTAAGAGTAAAATTCCATACTAGCGAAGGTGATAGCTATAAGAAATATGATATGAAAGATATAAAAGTTATAAAAGATACTCAAAAAGAAGCTTATTATGAAGAAGAGGAAGAACATAAAAAGGAATTAGAAGAACTAGAAAAAATGGAAAAAGAAGATAAAGAAGGAGGCGAAAATTATGGCATATAAAATTGATGAAGAAAAATGCATAGGTTGTGGAGCTTGTGTAGATGCATGCCCTATGGGATGTATAAAGCTTAACGATCAAGGAAAAGCTGAAATAGATGCAACTATATGCATAAGCTGTGGAAGTTGTGCTGCTACTTGTCCAGTAGATGCACCATATGAAGAATAATAATTATTATAAAAAGTAAATTTGGGAAAGATCCTAAGTTTACTTTTTTTTTCAAAATTATGATAAAAAATTCCTTGACATTGTAAATTTTTTTGATTATAATGTAAGCAATTTAAAAGAAGTTGTATTCAAAAAGTATTAAATGAATAAGTTTATTTCAAAAAGTTTATTTTTTATGCATAATACAGAAAAATATTTTTAAATGTAACGAAGATACTATCCATAAAAATTGTATATCAAATTTTTTAATAAATTAATAAAAAACTTAGTCGAGGTGAATTTATAAATGGGCGATTTAAGTATAGAAATTAAAAAGCAAATTAATAAATTAAAAGATTTAATAGAGAAAGATGTTTCTAAAGAAATTATAAAAGTAGAACAAAAGAAATTAAATCAAATGCTAGAAGAATATTTACAAGAATGAGAAATAAAAAAGTGTATCTAGAGACAAAAATTCCTTTATAAACAGACAAAAATTTGATAACATATACAAAAAAATGGAAAAGGTGATATTTAAATGAGAAAAGCTAGTACAATAAAAATAGGGGAAGAATTAAAAAAACTTAGAAGAAGTAATGGATACACACAGGAAAAAATGGCAGAAGCTATTGATGTATCAACCAGATATATAGGAGACATAGAGCAAGATAGAGCTAAGCCATCTTATGAAATTTTAATTAGAATTTGCAATTTATATAATATAAGTTTAGATCAAGTTTTTAGTAAATACTTAAATATTGAAGGAAATAAAACTTTAGAGTATGGATTAGTTGGATTTGATAGTTTGTCAGATGAAGATAAACTAACTATTGAATATTTAATTAATTATTTTAATAGTAGTAAATGCTAAAAAAATATGAAATAAACTTATTATATTCAAAAATATGGCTGTGATGTAACTAAAAGAGAGATATTCTTAAAATTAATTAAGAATATCTCTCGATTTTTATTTATTAGTCATTTCTTCTAAATCTAAAAGTTCTTGCCAACGTCTATCAACTTCTTTTTGGAATTCTTCAATCATCCATTCATTACCAGGTTTAAACATATGTCTAAATCTTTTTTGAGGTTTTAAGAATTCTTCAACAGGAAGTTTTTTAGCTGGTTTATAAGTAATTTTATATTTACCATCAACAACTTCATATAAAGGCCAATAACAAGTTTGAACAGCCAATTTATTAATATTCATAAGCTCTGGTGTATCATAACCCCATCCACGAGGACATGGAGCAAATACATTTAAAAATGTAGGTCCTTCTGTATAAATAGCTTTTTCAGCTTTTTCGTATAGATCTCTAAAGTCTGCAAATGCAATTGATTGTGCAGCATATGGAATATGATGTTCTACTAGAATTTGAGTTAAATCTTTTCTAGATTGCATTTTTCCTGGGATTACTTTTCCAGCAGGAGATGTTGTTGTATCTGCAAATTTTGGTGTTGCAGAAGAACGTTGAATACCTGTATTCATATATGCACCATTATCATAACATACATAAGTTAAATCATGACCTCTTTCCATTGCACCAGATAGAGCTTGCAAACCTATATCATAAGTACCACCATCTCCACCAAAGGCAATGAATTTGGTGTGTTCATCTTCAGGTAATTTTCCTTGTTTTTTTAGAGATTTATATGCTGCTTCAGCCCCAGATAGGGTAGAAGCTGCACATTCAAATGCTGTATGGATAAAAGAATCTGTCCAAGATGTATATGGATAAGTAAATGTTGAAACTTCCATACAACCAGTAGCACAAGCAATAACTGCATGATCTTCTTCTTTTAAAGCTCTTAAGATGTGTCTTGCTACAACTGGAGCACCACATCCAGCGCACATTCTGTGTCCTTCACTAAATCTGGAAGGTTTATTTGCTACGACTTCTTTTAAATTATATGCCATTTTATTTTCCCTCCTTTGTTCTTAAACCTAAATATCTATAAGGATTTCCAATATTCCCTGTTTTTACAATTTCAGCTAAATCAGAATATACTGATTCAATTTGAGTAGTTGGAACATCTCTTCCACCAATACCATAAACATAATTTATAGTTGGAACGTTTACATTGTTTACATACATACCTGATGTAACGTCTGTAAATAGAGCTCCTCCAACAGCATTTAAAGAATCTGATTTATCTAAAACAGCAACAGCTTTAACATGTTCCAGTGCTTTTGCAATTTCTTCTGCAGGGAATGGGCGATATACTCTAACCTTTAAAAGACCTGCTTTAATTCCCTGGCTTCTTAATTTGTCTACAACAAATTTTGTTGTTCCAGCTGTTGAATTCATACAAACTATAGCAATTTCAGCATCATCTAATCTATATTCTTCAAATAGACCATAATGTCTTCCTGTCCATTGTTCGAAATCTTTAGCTACATCTAAAATAACGTTTTTAGCTTTTTTCATAGCTTCTGCCTGCCCAGCTTTATGCTCAAAAAGATAAGATTGTAAATCTAAAGGACCAACTGATATAGGTTCTTTTTTATTTAATAAATAATGTTTAGGTTCATATTTTCCAACAAACTTTTTAACTTCAGAATCTTCTTCCAACATGATGTTTTCAATTGAGTGTGATGTTATAAAGCCATCTTGACAAACCATTAAAGGAAGTAAGACATCTTTATGCTCGGCAATTCTATGAGCCATAAGCAAATTATCATACGCCTCTTGGTTGTTTTCTGAAAATAACATAATCCATCCAGCGTCTCTAACTCCCATAGCATCTGAATGGTCATTGTGTATATTTAAAGGTCCTGAAACAGCACGGTTTACTAAACTCATAACGATAGGAAGTCTAAGACTTGATGCAATATAAATCATTTCCCACATGTAAGATAAACCATTTGCTGATGTTGCAGTCATTGCTCTAGCTCCTGCAGCTTCAGCACCAATACAAGCACTCATTGCACTATGTTCACTTTCAACTGCAACAAACTCAGTATCAACTGTGCCATTTGCAACAAAAGTTGAAAAATATTGAGGAATCTCTGTTGAAGGTGTAATAGGGAATGCTGCAACAACATCAGGGTTAATTTGTTTCATAGCAAAGCTTGAAGCTTCATTACCACTTAATCTTTCTCTTATACTCATTATTCAACACCTTCTTCCTTCATTTCTATAGCTTTAAAAGGACAAACAACAGCGCAAACGCCGCATCCTTTACAATAATCAAAATTAAAATCTTCTATTTTTAAATCTTTGTTAACTGGAATTGCATTTTCTGGACAAACAGGGAAGCAAAGACCACATTGTTTACATTTTTCTTCAATGTAAACAGGTTTCATACTTCTCCAGTCACCAGTTTTAAAATCTTTAGAGTTTCCAGCATCATATATATCTCCACCAATAGTTAAATCTTCCATTGGTGTATTTTTATCAATACTAGTCATATTAATTCAATCCTTTCTTTTTTTCATTGGGACCGGTTCTTTTTGCAAAAGGGTCGTTTCCTAATGAAAAATGTTATGTTAACTTATTTGATTTACTTCTTTTAATGCCATTTCTAAGGCTTTCATATTTCCTTCGATTACTTCAGGTTTTTTAGCAAATTTATGTTTAAATGAACCTTCCATATCTTTTAAGAAATCTTCATCTGATAGTATGTTTGCTACTTTTACAATTGAAGCAAGCATAGGAGTATTTGGAAAATATTTACCAAGTGCTTCCATTGAAATTTTTCTTGCATCTATTGTGTAAATTCTACCGTTATATCCTTTTAATACAGATTTTAGATAATCTGGTGATTTTGTTGTATTTATGATGATTGCGCCACTTTCTTTTAATCCTGCTGTTACATCAACAGATTCTAGTAAGGTATCATCAACAACAACTACATAATCTGGTTCATAGATATTACTATGTACAGTAATTGGTGTGTCACTTATACGATTATAAGCTGTAATAGGGGCACCCATTCTTTCTGGTCCATATTCAGGGAAACCTTGAATATATTTTCCAGTGTTAAATGCGGCATCGGCTAAAAGTAAAGAGGCAGTTTTTGCACCTTGTCCTCCACGACCATGCCATCTAATTTCTATTAAGTTATCCATTTTATTGGCCTCCTTTAAATTTTTTATATCATAAGTATATGACTTATTGATTTAAAAGTCAAGGATTTATAAAGGATAGTCATTGTATTTTTGATGTTTTATTTGAGTAATCTGTTCATTATTTGAAAATTTATGTGAAATATGATAAAATACGTCCAACATAGCAGATTGCTATTTAATATATATTTCCTTTTATTCTCCTAACATTGTTTGTTAGGTTTTAATATATAATTTCATATATCAAAGGAGGAATCAAAATGGATTACTATTGTTTTCCGACAAAAACTGGAGATGTTTCGGTATTTTTTGATCTAGAGCAATATAGCGATTTCAATGAAAGATTTTTTTACGAAATAGCTCGGGAAGATGTCATGCTAGCAAACGAAAAGGGAAAATTGCTATTATTTAATTTAAGAAATCAAACTTTTATTGATTACAATGGCAATTTTATTGACATCAAAGGAAAAGAAATTTTTCCAAGATGTAAGATTCAAGAATCAGAACAATTGCTCAACGCAATTGAAAGCAATGGAGGAAAATCCATTGTTAAACAAAGAGATACGAAAACGGTTGAAAATTGGTTTGAATACATTGAGGTTCAAAGAAAATTTTTAAGGACTACGTTTGGAGAAGTTCAAAAAAATCTTCATTTTTATGAAGAAAAATATGGAAATAAATTTTTTCTAAAGACCGTAAAAAAGCAATTTTCAAGTATCTGTCATATTATGCAAATAGGGAAATCTAAAGGTTTATTTGCTTTGGTGGGACATAGCCTTTTTGGAGGTAATATGTTAATATCTGATAATTCAACACCTGTATTGGTAACAGATGCTCTTTCTATTATTAAAGATAATTATGGAAAACGAGAATGGCGAGTATTTGTTGTAAAAAACAAAATATGGTGTATTTCTAGAGCATCTGATGATTTAGTAGATATTGAATCATATGTTGTTGAAAATATTAAAAGAAAGGTAAATCAAATATCAAAGAATCCTTTTTTTCCTTCATCATATTGTGTTGATTTTTTTGAATATGAAGATAATGGGAAAATTATCTTTGATATTTCTGAGTTTAATCCAATTGAAAGCTCAGGAGTATACAGAAATAATGATTTAGTTTTCTAGCAAGACTTTAGTTTTATACTACAAAAAGACTTGGGGTAAAACTCAGGTCTTTTTGTAGAGATTTCTATTTTTTAGAATGATTTTTTGCACAAAAAAATCAACCAGATTTTAATTTCTGATTGATTTTGTATCTATCTGTTCTATTAGTTCGAACAGAAATGTCATTGGTGCGGATGAAGGGACTTGAACCCCCACGTCAATGACACTGGTTCCTAAGACCAGCGCGTCTGCCAGTTCCGCCACATCCGCATAAATGTTAATAACTACAAAATATATATTAGCATAAATAAGTTGAATTTGTCAAGCACTTTATAAAAAAATTTTGAAAAAATATATGTGGCTGTGAATTGTAATGTGGCGGTGTTACGATTTATTGGGTTGTGAATAATAATGTAGATGTGAATTGTAGTATGGCAGATTATGTATGAAATTTAATTTTTATAAAAATAGGTAAAATACTTTGATTTAATTTGATAATATAGTATAATAAGTGAATAATGAATTAAAATTAAGTCTATCAATAGTATGCTGATAAATAGAAGGAGTGATGATATTGAAAAAAGTACCAGTTGAAAAGAATAAAGAATATATAGTTGATATTGTAGATAATGGCTTTGAAGGTGAAGGAATAGCAAAAATTGATGATTTTACGATTTTCATAAAAGGTGCTTTAAAAGGTGAAAAAATAAGAATATTAATTGTAAAAGTATTGTCATCTTATGCTTTTGGAAAAATTATAGAAATAATTGAAAAATCAAAATATAGAGTTGAAGAAGATTGTAAAACATATAAGAGATGTGGAGGCTGTGATTTAAGACATGTTGAATATGAGGAAACATTAAATATGAAAAGATCAGCTGTACAAAGCTTGGTAGATAAGACTTTAAAAAACAAGGTGAAAGTAAAAAATGTGTTTTCTATGGGAAATCCATATCATTATAGAAATAAACTTCAATTTCCAATAGGAGTAAATGAAAAAGGAAAACCTGTTGTTGGAGTTTTTGCAAATAGAACACATGAAATAATTCCGATTGAAGATTGTTTAATACAAAATCAAAAAGCGACACAGATTGCAAAGAAATTTGTAGATATTGCCGATAAATATAAATTAAGTGTTTATGACGAAACTACACAAAAAGGATTATTAAGGCATATTATTGTAAAAGTAGGGGTATACACAAATAAATATATGGTGATTATAGTAATAAATGGCGATAAAATTCCTAACTTAGAAGAAATTGTATCAGATTTAAGAAATTATTGTGATGATATAGATTCAATTATATTAAATGTAAATAAGAAAAATACTAATGTGATATTGGGAGAAAAAAATATAACCATATATGGTAATGATTATATTTTGGATAAATTAGGTGATTATTATTTTAAAATATCACCACTTTCATTTTATCAAACTAACTCAATTCAAACAGAAGCAATGTATAATTATGCAATTGAGGAAGCAAACATAACTAAAGATGATGTTGTTTTTGATTTATATTGTGGAATTGGTACAATATCAATATTTATGGCCAAGAGTGCTAAAAAAATTTATGGTGTGGAAATTGTTAAGCAAGCTGTTGAAATGGCAAGGGATAATGCTAAAATTAATAAAATAGATAATGTGGATTTTATTGCTGGAGATACAGAAAAAATATTGACAGAGTTAATTAAGAAAAGAAATATAGTGCCAAATATTGTAGTGATAGATCCACCACGTAAAGGTCTAGATGAAACAACTTTAGGAAATATATTAGATAGCAAACCTAGAAAAGTGGTTTATATTAGTTGTAATCCAGCAAGTCTAGTCAGAGATTTAACAAAGCTTGAGGATAAATATGAAGTTCAATCAATACAACCTTTTGATATGTTTCCGTTTACGAAGCATGTGGAGGTTTGTGCGTTGCTAGAGTTAAAGAATTGCCAGTAGTGCTTGAATTTACTAGCTTTCAAGATACAATAATGTTTCATAAAAGAGGTAGATTTGGACTAGAAAAAGTACAAAATTCTGAAATTAATGTTAAGGTTGTTTTAGATATGGAGTGTGGAAACATATAAAATGAAATTTGAAAATTGATATAATAGTTGATGCAATAAGATTACTAGAAGAAAATAATATCAAATTTGATAAATATTATTGGAAAGTTGAAGATAAATTAGAAATTTGCAAAAAAGAAAAAGTAGACATTATGATTGATGATGACTGGAAAATAATAAAGAAATTAGCAGATAATAAAGTAAAGACATTATATTTTAGAGATACCAATTTAGTAGAACTAGAAGAAAGTGAATATATAAAAGAAGTAAATAACTGGGGCGAAATTTATAGATATATAAAGGAAATATAAAATTTTTAATATGTCAGAAATAATCTGACATATTAGAAGTAATAACATAGAAAACTTGAATAATAAACAATTTATTGATTTATATAAAGCTTTAAAAGAAAAAGAACAAGAAAATATTATGAGGATTTGGAAAAAAATAGAGGAGAAATAAGATATGATACTTTCAACATTATGTTATATTGAAAAAGATAATAAATATTTAATGTTACATAGGACAAAAAAGAAAAATGATATCAGTAAAGATAAATGGTTAGGAATAGGTGGAAAATTTGAGGAAGGTGAAAGCCCTGAAGAATGCATTGTAAGAGAAGTAATGGAAGAAACAGGTTTGAAACTAAATTCATACCAATTAAGAACTATTGTAACTTATGTATCAACAAATTGGGAAACAGAATATATGTATGTGTTTACTTCAAATGATTTTACAGGAAACCTAATAGAATGTAACGAAGGAGATTTACAATGGATTGATAAAAAAGAAGTTACAAAATTAAACACTTGGGAAGGTGACAAAATTTTTATGGAGAAATTACAGAATGACAATATATTTTTTACAGTAAAATTTGAATATGATGGAGACAAGTTAGTTAAATATAATTTAAAAGAATACTAATAAATAATTTTATGAGGTGATATAGATGATAGATTTACATATGCACACTATATATTCAGATGGAGACAAAACGGTAGAAGAAGTATTAAAAATGTGCGAAAATAAAAAATTAGAATATATATCAATAACAGACCATGATACTTGTAAACAATATGATGATGAAACATTCAAAAACAATAATATTTTTAATGGGAAAATTATAATAGGATCAGAATTACATGCAGTATTTCAAAAGAAAAATATTGAAATATTAGCATATAATATAAATCCAAATATAATTAACGAATGGTGTGAAAAATATTATTCGGAAGAAAAGTTAAGAGAACAACAAGATATATGTCGCCAAAGATTATTTGATATATGCAATAAACATGGCTTAGTATATGATGAAAGAAAGATTAGAAAACCAAAAAAGTATCCGAATATGTTGAAAGACCAATTTATGAAGAATTAATGAAGCATAAAGAAAATTATAAGATTTTGGGAAAATTTACAGAATCTTTTAGTGTGTTTTTTAGAAAAGGTTTAGCAAACCCAGAAAGCAGTTTTTTTATGAATTTTATCGAATTTAGACCACCTTATAAAGAAGTAATTGATATTATTCATAAAGCAGGAGGAAAAGCATTTTTAGCACATCCATTTGAATATAAATTTAAAGATACAATTGGCTTTATAAACGATTTAAGAAAAGAAAAAGAACTTGATGGTATAGAATGTTTCCATCCATCAGCAAATCAAGAACAAAGAAATATTTTAGTTGAGTATGCTAAAAATAATAATTTATATATAAGTGGTGGTAGCGATTATCATGGAAGTCCAAAACCAGATATAGAAATAGGTGTAG
>CALXCB010000019.1 GCA_944386695.1 uncultured Clostridia bacterium
TTTCTGGGGGTAAGGGGGAACTATGCCCTTTTTCTATTATTTTGGTTTTATTTTTATAAATTTTTCTTTCAAACTAACCTCTTTCTTTTCTTTTTTATAATTTTATGTATGTCTTTTTAGATTATTACTTTTATTTTAGACATTGAAAAAATGATAACTGTATAAAAACAATTATCATTTTTTACACTAAATATTAATTTATATGAAAAATATTTTTTATTTTTTTTATAAATTTTTTAAAAATCGATTCTTTATATTTAAGTACAGCAACATTGTTGTTTATTACCTCATCAGACTGATTATCTTGAATCATTTTTTGTGTTTGTTTACTTTTTTTAAATATATCATCTGGATTATATTTTTTTCGTAATTCCTCCTGAAACTTATTTTCATTTTGTTTTATTAAATTGATATAATTTGCCTTTTGTTGAGGATCACACCAGTAATTCATATATATTGTTGCTAATATATCTTTGGTTTCTTCTTTTAAATTCATTTCATTTATTTTTTTTGAATGATCTAAATCAACTATATAATTATTCGATTTGTTATTATTTAAAAACTCAATAAATTTTCTTGGTATTTTATCTATATAATTTTTGTCCATATGATTTAATATATCTATTGTTTCAGAAATACCTTCACTTAATTCTAAGCTTACCATATTTAACTCCCTTTATTATAAAATTATTCTTTTGTTTGTTCATTGTCTTTTGGTTTATTTTTCATTTCTTTTTCGATTTCTGACATTATTTTATCTATATCTTGTACTTTCCTATCTGAAATAGCATCAGAGATTTCAGATACATCATGTTTTTTTGCTTTTTCTATTCTTTTCTTAGCTTTGTGGATTTCTGTTAATTCTTCCATAAATTCTTTATCTTGTGTTATTTCTAATGGAAGACAATCAATAATTGAATTATCATAAATCACTTCATCATTCCACATAAGTGCTGTTCTAGGTTCATATTTGCCACTTACTGCTACAGCTTTTTTATAAACTCTTTATCACGTACTAATCTTGGACTTGCACCATTAAAGGCATTTCCAGATATCCTTATGGCTTCTAACATGAATTTTTCATCATCTCTTATTTCTGGGGCTGCATATGCTAAACTAGCATTATGTTTTACTAATTCCATTAAAAATTCTTTATCCTTTTTTAAATTATCATCAGGTACCCAAAATAATATTCTTGTGTCATATTTTAAAGCTGCTAAAATAATTTCTTTCTTATTTCTTAATTCTTCTCCTAGTTCATAAAACTTGTACCCATGTTTAACTGCCTCTAGAGCAACATCATAATCATTTTTAAATTTCTCTGGTATATCCAATGAAAAAGTATCACCAAGTCTTATTTGTTTGATTTTCATTATATACTCTTCTTTATTCATATATTATCTCCCTTCTATATGGATAATGCTCCTTTAAGCCTCTGGTTCTACTATTCCATAGTTTTTGCCATCTTTTAGTTTATAAATTACACAAACCTTATTTGTTTCTAAATTTATAAATGGTAAGAAATTATGTGTTGGTCTGTCTTGTAATTCTAACATTGCATCCTCTGGTGCTAATGGTTTTATTTCATAATAACCATATTTTAAAATTTCATTTCTAATTTCAATTCTAGGGCTTTGTACTTCGATTTCTTTCAATGAACTTTCTTTCATCATTTTTTCTTTTTTAGTTTTATACTTTCTTATTTGTCCCTCTAAAATATCTATTACTTTATCAATAGATGCATATAAATCTTTTTCTTCTGAAGCAGCTGCAAATCTTTCACCATTTGCATTTACAACCACTTCTGCAATTTGTTCATTTTTCTCTGCTTTTATTGTAACTTCTGCAGAAGAATTTTCAAAATATTTATCAATTCTTTCTAATTTTTTCTCTACATAGCCATTAATTGCTTCTGTAACCTTTATTTCTTTTCCTAAAACTTTTATATCCATAGTAACTCCTCCTTTTGACATCTTCCTATTTTTACATTATATATTTTTTTTTTATTTTTGGCAAGTCTTTTTTGATTTTTTATTCAAATAAACTCATTATTTCTTCTTTACTAAACTTGCTAATAAATGATGTTTTAGTAGAAAGCATATTATCTATAAGTTTAGATTTTTTTTGTTGCAATTCATAAATTTTCTCTTCTATTGAATTACTTGTTATTAATTTGTATACTTGAACATTGTTTTTTTGTCCTATTCTATATGCTCTATCTGTTGCTTGATTTTCGCTTGAAGAATTCCACCATGGATCATAGTGTATAACCATATCTGCTCCAGTTAAATTTAATCCTGTTCCTCCTGCCTTTAAAGAAATTAAAAATACTTTTATATTTTTATTTGTATTAAATTCATTTACTAAATTTATTCTTTCATTAACTTTAGTAGAACCTGTAAGTTTAAAGTATTTTATATCTCTTGTTTCTAATTCTTTTTGAATTATGTCAAACATTGAAGTATATCCTGAAAATAACAGTATTTTATGACCTGATTGTATCGCATCTTCTACTATATCCATACATTGAATAAGCTTGCTACTACTACCCTTATAATCTGACAAAAAGAGTCCTGGATGGCAACAAATTTGTCTAAGTCTTGTTAATGCTGCAAGTATCATTATCTGGCTATTTTCAAATCCATTTATGTTTATATTATTTGCAACTTCTTGTTTTGCTTTTACTAAATATGTCATATATATTTTTTCTTGCTCTTTATCCATATTATTATTCAATACTGTTATTGTTTTTTCTGGAAGTTCTGTTAACACTTCTTTTTTTGTTCTTCTTAAAATAAATGGTTCTATTAACATTTTTAATTTATTCATTGCATTTTTATCCTCTTGTTTTACTATAGGTGTTTCATACATATTTTTAAACTTTTTATATTTAAATAAATACCCTGGCATAATAAAGTCAAATATTGACCAAAGCTCTGACAAAGAATTTTCTATTGGTGTACCTGTTAAAGCATATCTTGTCTCTGCTTTTAGTAGTTTTATTGCTTTAGCATTTTGAGTATTGCTATTTTTTAAGTACTGTGCCTCATCTGCTATTATATATTTAAAATTATATTCTTTTTCTTTATATCTTTCTATATCTCTTCTTAATAAGTCATATGATGTAATTATTAAGTCATATTCATCTAAATTCTTTATCAACTCTTTTCTTTCAGTTGAAGTTCCTGTTACTACCTTAACATTTAACTCTGGTGCAAATTTTTTAGCTTCACTAAACCAATTTAATGCGAGTGAACTAGGTGAAATAACTATACTAGTCTTAGTATTTTCCTTGTTTTCCTCTACATATGATAAAATTATACTTAAAAGTTGAATTGTTTTTCCAAGGCCCATATCATCTGCTAATATTCCACCAAATTTGTAATGATCCAATGTTTTTAACCAGCTATAACCAATTTTTTGATAATCTCTAAGTATTGGTTCCATTTTTTTTGGAATTTCAATTTCTTCATCAAAGTTATCTTTTTCTAAATCTTCTATAATTTGTTTATATGTACTGTTCTTAGTAGTTCTTGTATTTTTAAATTTTTTTAATAATTCATTTAAATATAAACTTCTATTTACAGGTAATTCTATTGTATTATTTGTTAAATCTTTATAATCAATATCTATTCCATCAGATAATTTTTCTAAAAATTCTATATCATCATTTTCTGTCAAATTTAAAAAACTGCCATCTTTTAATCTATGAAATTTCTTTTTTAATTTATATTTTTCCATTACATCTTGTATTTCTTCTGGTGAAATATTCAATTTACTTAAATCTATATTTAATAAGTTATTTTCTACTTTAACTCCGATAGAAGATATTCTAGGTTCTTTTATTTCTTTTGTTTTAAATTTTTCAGTAACAAGTACTTCAAATTTTTGCATATATAAATTTATATCATTTGATAAAAAATCATATATTTTTTCATCATCTGGTAAAATAAATCTTAGATTTTTTATGTCCAACATAAAGCCTGATTTCTTGAATATATTCAAGTTTTTATTTTCTTCTAATTCATTCCTTAATGAATTAATTTTGATATTTTCTTGTAAAGGATTAAATTCTTCATTTCCATAGCAAAATTTTACATCTGCTACTAAAAAATTATTTTCATCAAAGTCTAAATATACTTTTACATCAAGTTTTTCTGGTTTGAATTTTTTTATTTCTTCTTCTAAAATTCCTTGAAGTTTTACGTCTTTTTCTATTTTTGGCATTACAATGCTATAAAACTCTCTTAAATCTTCTTTTTTTAAAAGCATTTCAGATGTATAATCTTCTCTAAATGCTTTTATTACTCTTAAATTTGAATTTGAAAATTCTTTATCACATCTATATAATTTATTTAGATATAATACATAATCATATTTATTTCCTTTAAATATTGCTATTTTAAATACGTCTATATTAGGCCTTAATGTTAACTCTTCATTATTGATTTTAGCCAAATCGAATTCTATTGGTGGATTGTCTTCTATAAATTCCATATTAGTCGAATTATATTCATATTCATAAATAACATTTCTGTTTTTTAATAAATCAAATGCCTCATCTATTGAATTTTCTCCTAGTGTGATTACAGCTTTATTTATTGAAGATGTATAATAATATCCGTATCTATCATTTGTATTAGAATATTTCATTATTTCTGCGTATCTTAGAATAAAATCTAAGAGCGGTTTTGATTCTTCATCAAAATTATCCCTATTATGCACAAACTCCAATTTTTCACCATATTTAAAATATTCGTTATTTATCATTCTAGTATAAAATTCTGGTAAATCCTTTATTTTGTACATTCTTTTATTTCCAATTTTGAATTCTAATCTTAATCCTTTAGAAAACTTATCATAGTTAATTTTTGTATCTATCTTTATTTTATTATTTAATGATAGTATATTGTCTTCATTTAAATTCATTTGCTCTATTTCTGCATTATAAAATGAATTTATTAAATTATTAAAACTTTTATATTTGAAGCTATTTTTTTTATTAATGCTATTTGATTTTTTTATGTCTTCATTTTCATTATCCCAATATTTAGTTTGTTCAAATTTTATTAGAGTTGCCGCTATATGTTTGCATGCACTATATCTATTTTCATAATCTTGACATTCACAAGATACAACTTCAAGTTCACCGTTTTGTATTTCAATATCAACTTGATATTCATCACAGTGTCCGCCAATTCTGGCTGTTAAGCTAAAATTATCTTTATCCTCATAATCTGCTTTTATTATATTTACTTTTCCTTCTCTTATATATTTTTTTGCTTTAAAAATTCTCGCTTCTCCTGCTTCTTCATATATTTCTTGAGACAATTTTTCATTTACTAGCATTGTTTTCTCCTTATATTTTTTCTAATGTATTATTATATCTTATTTTTCCATATTTTTCAATGCTTAAATAAAAAAATACATAGAAAAAAGCTTGAATTGATTTTCAATTCAAGCTCTTGTTTTTATTCTTTTACTTTTTTCTTTTTTTCATCTTTAACTACATCTGTCATTGCACCTATACTACCTAAAGCTGCTGTTGCTTCAAAAGGAATAAATACTTTATTTGCATCGCCTTTAGCAACTTCTTCAAGTGCTTCTAAAGATTTTAATTGAACAAGTTTATCATTTGGGTCTGCTTTTTTCATTGCATTATAAACCATCTCAATTTCTTTTGCCTTAGCTTCTGCTACTTCTTTTATAGCTTGTGCTTCACCTGCAGCTCTTCTTATTTGTGCTTCACTTTCAGCCTCTGCTTCTAGAATTGCGGCTTCTTTTTTACCTTCTGCAACTGTAATGTCAGATTGTTTTTGAGCCTCTGCTTCTAGAATCATTGCTCTTTTATTACGCTCTGCATTCATTTGTTTCTCCATCGCATCTCTAATGTCAGCTGGTGGTTTAATATCTTTTATCTCAACCCTATTTATTTTACATCCCCATTTATCTGTGGCTTCATCTAGAATAGAACGAAGTTGAAAGTTTATATTATCTCTTGATCCAAAGGTTTCATCTAAATCCATTTTACCTACAATATCACGTATTGTTGTAATAGCCAAATACTCTATACCTTTTTTCAAATTTGCAATCTCATAAACTGATTTTTCTGGGTCTGTTATCTGATAAAACACTACTGTATCAATATTGATTGTAACGTTATCTTTGGTAATAACACCCTGTGGAGGGATATCCATTGTAAGCTCTTTTAAAAGAACTACTGAACTTACTCTATCAATAAAAGGTAATATGAAAGTAAGACCTGCTTCTGCGGTTTTATAGTATTTACCAAGTCTTTCTATTATGTAAACTTCTGATTGATTTACAACTTTTATTGATTTAAAAGCTATAATAGCAATTATTACTAGTAGAATTATTAAAAAAACTATCATAAATAATTACCTCCTTTATTTTATATATATTTTTACAAATTAAAATCATACCATTTTGTTAGATACAGGTAGTTTCTCAACTTTTAATTTAACTCCTTCTATACTAACAACTTTTATTTTTTCGTCCTTTTCGATATTTGTATCCGAAAATGCTGACCAAAGTTCTCCATTCACTTTTACTTTTCCTGTACTATTTACATTATCTAT
The DNA here is from genome assembly GCA_944386695.1 of uncultured Clostridia bacterium. Lineage (GTDB taxonomy): Bacteria > Bacillota > Clostridia > TANB77 > CAG-508 > CAG-269. Next base: position 6,600 of record CALXCB010000019.1, read on the forward strand.
TTTTTCTAATACAATTCCTTCTTTTCCTATTATACTATAAACATTTGTTGTAACAGTTTCATTTGCTTTTATAAATTTCTTTACAAATGGCTTAGTAAATATTAATAATACTGTGGATGTAATTATAAATATAATTGATTGTACTATCATACTATCAGTTATAAATAGATCTGTTACAAGAGCTGCCAAAGCTCCTACTCCAAACCAAAATACTAAAAAACCAACTGTAAAAGATTCTATAACAAAACAGATTCCTGCAACTATTAACCAAAATTGCCACATAAAAAAATCCTCCATATATAAATATATAACTAGTGGTAAAATCACAAATGCATTTTAATTATAACATAATATTGCAAAAAATGCAAATTAAAGACGAGTTTCATTAAGCTTATTAATAAAAAACAAACTTTTTTACTTCTCTTTTTTCATTTTTAGACAATCAACAGGAATATTGATTTCTTCTTTTGAAAAAGGATTTTCATTGATATATAATTTGTTTTTTATCTTTTCTTTGAACAATTTTTGTAAATTTGTATCTTTAGTTAATATAACTGCAATGCAATCTTTTTGAAGATTTATTATTGCAATAGCTTCTTCGACATCTTCTTCAAGTAGAACTTCTGTTTCAAAGAAATTATTAGAAGCATAATCATAAATACTTTTACTTAATTCTTCTAATTCCTCATCTGCACAATAAATAATATAGTTATTATATGGTATGTAATTGTATTTCCCAAAATATTCTGCTTTGTTTTGTGTAGCACCAATAATGATGGTTTTAATTTCTTTTTCAATGATAGCTTTTTTATCTATGATTTCTATACAATGTATTAACAATTTTGGAAGATAATTTTCTTTTAATATTTGATTTACCATATTCACAATAAAAGTATTGGTAGATAGCATAAATTCTCCTGTTTCCAGTAATAATTGCTTTTGATAAATAATCGCTTGGATGCATAGAATCAATGTTACATATGGATTTCCATAATAGCTTATCACTATTTTTTCTATTTTTGTATTTTCTTCTTCTATCATGATAGTATGGTTATTTTTCTCCATTTCTATATATTTATCAATAATTTTAGAAAATATATCTAAATCTAGTTTCTTTTTCCATTTTTTTAAGTCTATTTCCATAGCTTGTTCAAAAAATTTCTTATCATTTATAACACTTTCTTTTATTTCATTTAACAATTTCATTTTTTTATTTTTTAGAGTATTACTATACCCTATATCTTTATTTAAAAATTCTTGAAATTCTATATCCATATTTTTTACCTTTCATAATATTTATTTTATATTTCTTCATAATATCCTCTACTATCTCTTACATTTTCCCAAGCCTCACTTATTTGCATGATTCTCTCTTTTTCATCATCTGTATATTCTTGGCTGTCAACAAGTCTTTGTAAAGCTTTATCTCTTTTTTCTTCTCCTCTAGCCTTTGCTAAATAGTTTGGTACACCCAACAATTTTTGTACCCTTTCAGGATATTGATTTTTAGAGTGTGTAAGTTCTCTTAATATACCTTTTTCTTCTAGGTTTGGTAATTCTTTTTGCATAATATCGATTAATTCTGATCGTTTGACTCTATTGTCTTTTGTAATAAATCTAGATTGATTTGCTTCATATTCTCCTTCTGTTAATACATATCCTTTTGCTCCATATTTATCTGCCAATTCCATTTTATGTGTTTCTTTATTTCTTTTCCAGCAATACAATTGCTCTAAAACGACAAGACCTCCCTTATGACTTGGCAATTCAATCAATACATGTCCATCTTTCAATTTTGTTAATTTCGCATCTTTATCTGATTCTATCCATGCATTATATCTAACAGCTGTATCAAATAGATACCTAAGTTCGCCTTCACTAGGCTTTATTTCATCATTATCTTCATCTCTTTCTTTTTCTTTATCTTCTGACTTTTTATTTGTATTTTTACTAGATTGTACTGTTGTTGCCAATCCCTTTACTTTTTTAAATAATTCTTTCCTTACATCACTATCACTTGCATTAGAAAATATAATATTTACTAAATGAATATTTGCACTAAAATCATTTTCTCTATAGGCTATAATGTTTTCTATATCTTGAATTGTTATATCCCCTTCTCTATACAATTTTCTAACATCTCTTGGAACTAAACCATCACTTTTTAATAAGTCTATGATTTCTTTTTTATCTGCCCAAAGAATAATGATATCAATTGGAATAACACCTAATTCATATAATCGTTTTCTATCTTGTGCTTCAAAATCTTTCTTTTGCTTTCCAGCTTCTATATCATTTTCGATTCTTTCTCCAATCTCCATTAAAAATTCATCTGCCGTTTTTTGCATTCCTCTTTCTGATAATCCTTTTAATTTAATATTTTTATATAAAGAAGCATATTTATTTAATTCTGTAATATCTAAATTTTCTTGTTCTCTTGTTCGCATAAAACTTTCTATTAAATATGGCTCTATATCTATACTATCAAAAGAAATCCCCATTTCTTGTAATTGCTTTATCATATCTAGATTAATACGATTTTTCTGATACATCTGCATAAAGTCATTTGTTTTTACAATTCCTTTAGAAGCTAGAATGGCATAAGTTTCTTCTGTTAATACTCCATAATCTAATAATTGTTCTTGTTTTTCTACTGTATTTTCATTATTTTCTTTTTGATTTGCATTTAATTCTTCAATTAATTTTTCTCCTGTTTTTTCTATTTCATGTTTTGCTTTTCCATTAATGTACAATTCTTTATATAGCTCAATATATCTTTCTATTGTCTCCTTTTCTTCTTGATTCTTTTTTTGATTATTTTCTTCTTGAGCTGAGTTTAATTTATCCATTTCTTGCAATATAAAAGAAGATGTTATAACTTTTTCTAGATCTAGTCCTTTCCTTGTTTGATTAATATCTTCTATACTAATTTTTTTATCTTTGTACATTTTTAAAATATCTTTCTCTTTTAATAACCCAATATCTATCATATTTTTCAATTCATTTGTAGATTTTACACTTCTCTTATCTATTAAATATGTTTTTAGATATTGTAATAGCCTTGTATTTATATTAGATGCTTTCATTTCACCTTTTAATAATTGTGTAATTTGTGCTTCCATACAAACGTCTGACATATATATACCATTTATATATTTTTTCATTGCTTCTTTTGCATCTTGTGTTGTATATATTTTATCTCCAAATTTAACCTGAGTATCTTCTTTAGATATAATTGAAAAATATGCAAGCAAATATTCTCCAAAACGTGTACAATTTGGATAAAAAGCGATATAAGGTGATTTTGGACCTAGCATTAACTCTATATGATCTCCAACTCTATAATAAATAATTGCTCCTCTTTCCATTTCATCTACTAGCTTAGCAAATGTCAGTAAACACAATTTATTCATATCAATATACTTCTCTATTCCTACAATTGCTTGTCGTATCTCTTCACCATCAAATTTATCTAGATGTTGTAATATATAATTATACAATCCTTGATCACTATATAGACTACTTATTTCTTGTTTCGACATTCCTTTTCTTATGAAATTCTTTTCTGCAGCTGCTTTTAATATCGTTTGTCCTAAAAATGAAATATCATAAATATCATTATCTATATTTATTTTTGAACTATTTGTTATCATAAACATAAACACGATTGCATCTTTTGGAAGTTTTTTCATTGCTTTCTTTGTTGTTCTTTCTCTCTTTTTCTCCTCTAATGATAATGACTCACCTAAAACTTCTTTACTTGATAATAATTTTAAGTTACTTTCTCCTTCTTCTGGATATAAAACTTCTAGAAATTTTACATCTTTCCCTCTAAGTAGTTCTACAGCTTCTTTTGCTTTTGCTATGCCTTCTTGTAATTCTTTTCCTGTTTTTATTTTGAATTTTTTCAATTCTTTTATTTCATTTGGCATTATATATGTTTTTTGTATTTCTTGAACATATATATGTTCATAATAATTAACAAGAATCAATCTGTCTTTGTCTACATATTTTTCATTTTCTACTAAAAAGTCTACCAATTTATCTATTGGAACAGCTCCTTCTTTTCTATAATACTTTCCAAGCTTTTCAAATACTTCTTTGAATATATTATCTTTTTTAATTATGTACGGTAGATCTATATATTCAATTTGCAATCCTAGATATTCATCTAACTCTCTTACACTCATTTTATTGATATCTTTCATATTTTTCACCTCTATTTTTACTCTATTTAATATTTGATCATTTTACTAGTTGTTTGCATTATATATAAACTGCTTTATATTTTTAATCTTATTATTGTTTTCCTACTTTCTAAAAAGAAAAGAGGGTGTATAATATGGTGGTGAAATATAAAACACATCATATTATGCCTCCTCTTTTATTATACTAAGCTTTACATAAAAAGTCAAAAATAATATAATTGCACTCGCCTTTTTATGTTCTAGCATCTTCTATAACACCCTCTAATACAACCACTTCTCCCTCCATTACATTGATTCGGTATTATGTTTCCACTTACTGCAATTGAGGTATTTGTTGCTGTTGCATCGCCATCACAATTTCTATCTGTATTATTTACTAATGATAATTCATTATTAGTATTACAAGAGCATCTATTTGAAATTTTTTCGATTATACATTTTATTAGCTTCACAATACTTGCTGTTATAAATGCTAATATTGTGTAAATTATTATTGCAATTAAGCCAATTGCTAAATCTGTAATCACTCCTGTTGCAAATAATATGAATAAAATTATTAAGTATATTGCAAAAAAAGTTATTGCTACTAATATTGGTGAGCGCAAAATTTTTTCTAATACTATTGAAAGAAGAATTGTAGCTAATGGTAATGCGAAAAATATAAGTAAAATCATATTATATCTCCTCTTTATTTTTTTTATTATATATTATGATTTTACTTGTTTAAAAGTTACTTAATATTCAACTTTAACTAAATATAATCCATAAGGAGGCAATGTTTTTCCAGCGTTTTCTCTTTTTCCTTCTAATATAATTTTAGATATTTCTTCTGGTTCAATCTTCCCTAATCCAACATCAACTATTGTACCTGCAATAATTCTTACCATATTATATAAAAAACCATTTCCGTGTTAATTCAATTACAATCCTTGAGTCTTCTCTTACATAGACTTCTGCTTTAAAAATTATTCTACGACTACTTTTGCTACTTGTTCCACTTGCTTTGAAAGCTTTAAAATCATGTTCTCCCTCAAAATATTTTGCCGCTTCTTTCATTTTTTCTATATTTAATTTTTGTGGAATATGATATTCTAAATTTCTATAAATAGCTGAACCACTATAAGAATTATTTATTACATACCTGTAAGTTTTCCTCTTACAGGTAAGCCTACTATGAAACTTTTCATCTACTTCTTCTGCTTTTATTATCCTAATTGTCTTTTTCAATTTAGAATTTATTGCTACTGCCATTTTTTCTATTGGAATATTACAATTGGTTTTAAAATTAGCCACTTGCCCTAAACTATGTACTCCCGCATCAGTCCTTCCAGATGCATTTAACTCAACTTTTTCACCTGTTATTCCTTCTATAGCTCTTTCTATTGTTCCTTGTATATTTAATTTATCTGGTTGTTTTTGCCAGCCATTAAAATCTTTTCCATCATATTCTATTGTTAGTTTTATGTTTCGCATATTACTCCCTTTCTTTTTAAAAGACCAAATATATTTCTATACTTGGTCTTTCGTTTTTTTATTTTTCAATTTATTAATTTTTTCTTTTATTTTATCAAAACTAGCATTATGTTCTTTTTCTTTTTCTGGAAATCTCTTTGTTATTATATTACTTATTAAAATTTTCTTTAATACTTCTTCTCTTACATCTGCAATTAAGGTACCATCTTTTGCAACTGATATTTTTCCGGTTTCTTCTGATACTACTACCGCTATTGCATCTGATTCTTTTGAAATTCCTATTGCAGCTCTATGTCTTGTACCTAACTCTCTTGCTATATCAGCATCACTCGCAAGAGGAAGCATACATGCTGCTGCCGCAATTTTATTTTCACTAATTACTACTGCACCATCATGAAGTGGAGTATTAGGGACGAAAATATTTACTAATAATTGTGGTGATACTTCCGAATTTATTTCTACACCTGTTGATATTATATCTTTAATTCTTATATCTCTTTCTATAACAATTAATGCCCCTGTTTTATTTTTAGCTAATTCTGTTGCCGCTATTGCTATTTTATATATATCCTCTTTTGTACGTGCTACTATGTCTTTATCCATTCCAAATAATTTTGTAAATTTGTTTGTTCCTAATTGTTCTAAAGCTCTTCGTATTTCTGGTTGGAAAATTATTATTAGCAATATTACTCCCCAATTCATTACTGCTGATAATATGTAATTTAATATATTTAAATTAAGTAATCCACTAAGCCATGTTGCTATAATAAGAAATGCTATTCCTTTTACTAATTGCCACGCTCTAGAATCTTTAACTATTTTTAATAGATTATAGGCTAAAAATAAAACTATTGCTAAATCTATTAGTAAAGTAATTAATTTGAATGGATTTTGTTGATATATTTGAATATATGTTAATATTTTATCTTTTATATCCATTATTTAGTTGCTCCTTTTTATTATTTTTATGCTGTAAAATATGTGTAAAAGTAATATATACCTGTTGTGCATACAGATAGAAGCATTAAAATTGCTAAAATACTAGCAATTATCTTTATTGCAATTTCTCCTTTTTTCATTTTAAATTTATTTTCTTTATTTTTCTTCATTTAAAATTCCTCCTGTGATTTTTTTCTACAATAAATATTATAACACTTTTTTTATTTTTTGCAATAGATAATTTTTCTAAATTGTATTCTACCAATTTTTTAAGAAAGTTTTTCTATGTAAGGGACATGGGCCATATTCCTTTATTGCTGCAATATGTTTAGCTGTGCCATAACCTTTATGTGAGGCAAATCCATACTCTGGGTAAACTTTATCCCATTCTCTCATTATTCTATCTCTTGTAACCTTAGCAATAATAGATGCTGCTGCTATTGAATAACATTTTGCATCTCCTTTTATTATGGATTCAAATGGGATACCTAATGTATCAATACCTGTTAAAGCATCTACTAGAATAACATTTGGTTTTACATCTAGATGTTCAACTGCCATTGTTAAAGCTTTTTTTGTTGCTTGTAAAATATTTATATCATCAATTTCTTCTTGATAAACAATTCCTACCGAATAAGTTATTGCTTCTTTAATTATAATTTCATATAACTTTTCTCTCTTATTTTCTGAAATTTTTTTAGAATCATTTACTCCCTCTATCATTGAATCTTCCGGCATTATCACAGATGCAACAACAACTGGTCCAGCTAGTGGTCCTCTTCCTGCTTCGTCTATTCCCGCTATATATTTTATTCCTTTATCAAAAAATTCTGCTTCTATTTTTTTTAAATTTATTAATCTTTCTTTTTCCTTTTCTTTCATTTTTTAATCCATACCTTTCCGAAAATACAAATCAGACTCTAAAAATGATTTATAAGTATTTCATCCTTTATTATAAATTAAGTTCCACTTGTAATTTAGATACTGTATAATATATTATTCCATTATATTCTATTCCAGGTAAGTATATTATATCTAATTTTGTATAATCTTCTTTATTATAAACAACTGCATAATTATCCGTATCTTCTATATCTGATAATCCCATATGTTCTAAAGTCTCCTTGGTTAACTGGTAATATTCATATTCTCCACTTGTAACCTCTTCATCGATATTAGATCTTATTTCACTACTTATTGATGATATGTCACCTTTTTCCATTTTATAATTTTCATTATACAAATTCTCTCTTTTTGTTTGTTTTTCTTCATCTGTTAAATCCCAAACCTCTGCATTTACTTCTTCTGCTATAACTTTAGCTTTTGCTTTTATTGTAATCATATTGGTTACTATATTTTCAACTTCAGATTTTTCTATTAATTTAGTTCCTTCTATTATTGAAATTGATGCTAAAATAATCAACACAATAATAGTTATTATAAGAGCTACTATTGTAATACCTTTTTCTTCTCTTAACAGCTTCATTTTTTGTTCTCCTTTACTTTTTCTATTATTTTAGCTATATCTTCTTCTGGTGTTGATGCTCCTGCCATTATTCCTATTTCTTTTGCATTTTTTAATTCTTCTATATTTAGTTCTTCAGCCGTTTGTACAAAAAACGTTCTTTTACAATATTCTTTAGAAATATCATAAAGTTTATTCGTATTTGAACTTTTCTTGTCTCCAACAATTATCATTGTATCTACTTTTTTCGCAATTTTAGTTGTTTCGTTCTGTCTTATTTTTGTTGCTTCACAAATTGTTTTTTTTACTTTGATATTTTTGCCATTTAATTCTTTTTTTATTTCTTCTACTATATCATCAAATTTTTTTGAATTATATGTCGTTTGTGCCAAAATTAAAATATCTTTTAATTTTGATTCATTTATTTTATCTACCATTTCTTTTATATTACTCTTATCTTGTAATAAATAAGAATTTTCGCCACAAAAGCTAAGTGTTCCTATTGATTCTGGATGTCCTTGCACTCCTATTAATACGATAAAATAATTATGTTTTATGTATTCTTCGGCTAATTCATGTGTTTTTAAAACTTTAGGACAAGTTAAATCTTTTATCTCAATCCCTTTTTCTTTTAATTTTTTATATGTTTCTTTAGATTCCCCATGTGCTCTAATTATTACTTTTCCTTTACATTCATCAATATCATTTACAAATGTAATTCCTCTTTCTTCTAAATCTTTTACTACACTTTTGTTATGTACAATTTCTCCTAAACAACATATTTCACTACTATTCTCTAGCTCCTTTTTTGTTTCATTTACGGCCCTTCTTACTCCATAACAAAATCCTGCTGTTTTTCCAATAATAATTTTCATGTTTTATTTCTTTCCTTTCTGTCATTATAAATCTGATTGAAAAATAATTAATTTTTATATATTTGAAATTATACTTATTTTTCAACTTTTTACTTCTTTTATGAGTAAAGAGCTTAATAACTTCTCTTATTAAGCTCTTTTTAATTTATATTGCTATGTAATAACCTACACCTCTTTTTGTAATCAATATTTTTGGATTTGATGTATCTTTCTCTATTTTCTCTCTTATACGTCTAACTGTTACATCAACAGTCCTAATATCTCCATAATACTCATATCCCCATACTCTTTCAAGCAATGTTTCTCTAGTTATTACTTGCCCTGGCTCTGATGCTAAAAATTTTAGTACTTCGAATTCTCTTAAAGTTAAATCGACGCTTCTATCTCCTACCATAACTTCAAATCTATCTAAATCTAATGTTAGAACTCCTACTTTTATTATATTAGTTCTTTTTAATTCTTGTGTTTCCTCTTCTTCCTCTAATTCTTCCTCTTTTTCTGTATCAATAATGATATCCGCTTTTCTTAGATTAGCTTTAATCCTAGCAAGTAATTCTCTTACACTAAATGGTTTTGTTATATAGTCATCTGCACCTAATTCTAACCCTACAATTTTATCTAGCTCTTCGTCTTTTGCTGTCACCATAAGAATTGGTACATTCATTATATTTTTTATTCTTTTACACACAGTTAATCCATCTATTTTAGGAAGCATAATATCTAATAGAATTAAATCTGGTTTTTGAGATGTTGCCTTTTCTATTGCTTCTACACCGTCTTTTGCTTCTATTACATTATAACCTTCCTTAGTTAAATTGTGTGTTAATAAATTTATAATCATTTTTTCATCATCAACGATTAATATAGTTTTTTTATAATCATTATCTTCAATAAATTCTTCTTCCACCAAATATGCCTCCTTATTTAGCTTTATGCATTTAATATATCACATTTAGTTTGATTATACAAGTTTTATTTTAAAAATTCTTTAACTTCTTGTAATAAACCTCTTTCTCCTTTTTTCTCTATTTTTAATGTTATCATTGGTTTTATTCCCGAAGAAAATTTTATCCTATTTCCGTATTTTTCTATTAAATCTGACAATGACGAATTATCAAACTTATTGTTATCATATGTGAATACAACAGCATCTCTTTTACTTTGAATCTTTACTAAATATTTTTCTTTTGCTAATCTCTTTATTCTCGATATTTCAAGTAAGTTTTCTATTTCATTTGGCATATTACCAAATCTATCTATAATTTCATCAATAACATTACTTATATCTTCTTCTGTTCTGCAAAGAGCTATATCTTGATATATTTCAATTTTTTGATTTTGATCTTGTATAAATTCGTCTGGAATATAACTTGTTACATTTAAATCAATTTGGCATTCTATTTCTTCTTCTACTTTTAATCCTTGTTCTTCTTTTAATACTTCGTCTAATATTCTACAATATGTATCATATCCCACTTCTTCTAAATGACCATGTTGAATTTCCCCAACTAAACTTCCAGCACCTCTAATTTCCAAATCTCTCATAGCAATTTTAAATCCTGAACCGAATTCTGTAAATTCTTTTATTGCCTTTAAACGCTTATCCGCTACTTCTGAGAGCATTTTATCTTTTCTATATGTAATATAACTATATCCTTGTCTATCAGATCTTCCAACTCTTCCTCTTAATTGATAAAGCTGAGCTAATCCCATTCTATCTGCATTTTCTATTATTATTGTATTGGCATTTGGAATATCTATTCCTGATTCTAAAATTGTAGTACAAACTAGTATATTTATTTTTCCGTTCAACAAAGTCATTCATTATATCTTCAATTTCTGAACCTGTCATTCTTCCATGTGCATATCCTACTTTTGCTTCTGGAACTAATCTTGAAATTTTATCTGCCTTTAATGTTATCTCTTCAACATTGTTAAATAGATAAAAAACTTGACCATTTCGCTCTAGCTCTTTTGTTATTGCTTCTTTTATTACTTCTTCATCATATTCTAAAACATATGTCTGTACTGGTTTTCTGTTTTGTGGAGGCTCATATATAACTGACATATCTCTTACTCCAACAATAGACATATGTAATGTTCTCGGAATTGGCGTTGCTGTCATTGTAAGAACATCTATATTTGTTTTATACTCTTTTATCTTTTCTTTAGCCTTAACTCCAAATCGATGTTCTTCATCTATTATTAATAATCCTAAATCTTTAAATGATACATTTTTTCCTAAAAGTTTATGTGTACCAATTACTATATCGATTTCTCCTAATTTTAATTCTTTTATAATTCGATTTTGATCTTTTACTGTTCTAAATCTATTTAATACTTCAATTTTAATTGGAAAATCTTTCATTCTTTCTTTAAAGCTTTCATATTGTTGTTTTGACAATACTGTTGTAGGAGCTAGATATGCAACTTGTTTATGATCCATTACTGCTTTAAATGCTGCTCTTATGGCAACTTCTGTTTTTCCATATCCTACATCACCACAAAGCAATCTATCCATTGGCTTTTCATTTTCCATATCTTTTTTTACTTCATCTATTGAACGTAATTGATCGTCTGTTTCTACATATGGAAATGCTTCTTCAAATTGTCTTTGCCAATCTGTATCTTTTGAAAAAGCAAATCCTTTTGATTTTTCACGCTTAGCATATAATTCTATTAATTCTTTTGCAACAGCTCTTAAATTTTTTCTTACTTTAGCTGTTGTTTTCTCCCAATCTTTTGAACCTAATTTATTTAATTTTAGTCCTTGTTCTTCTCCACCAACATATTTTCTTATTTCATCTAATGAGTTTGTAGGAGTATATAAAATGTCATTTCCTGCATATTTTATTTTTATATAATCTCTTGTTATTCCATCTGCTTTTATGGTATTTACTCCTATATATATTCCTATTCCATATTTTCTATGAACAACATAATCTCCTACTTTTAAATCTGCATATACTACTTTTTCACTTTGATTAAAAGTAGTGTTCTTTCTTTTTTTAGTTTTTCGTGTAGCTTCTACTAAATCATTTGCTTCTATTACAATTTGATTTAGATCCAAGCTAAAAAATCCTTTAGATATTTTTCCTAGTGTTATTGTAATAGTATCTGTATCTTGCTTTATAATTGTTTGATTTAGCTTTTCTTGGTATATTGATATTATTTCATATTCTTCTAAGAGTTTTTTTATTTTTTCAGCTTTTTCTTTTGTCTTGACAACTATATATATTTTCTTTTTATTTTTCTTAAAATTTTTGATATCATTTATAAATAGATCTATTCCTGTTTTAAAATAGCTTAACTCTTTATAATTAAAATTATATTTTTCTATTCCTCCATTATAGTTATTATCTAATTTATCGAGAAGAATTGTTTGATGTTTTTGAAGTTTTTCTTCAATCTCCTCTATTCCCATATAATTTTTTAAAACATCTGGTACAATTCTCTCTTTTTCTATTAAGGCATCAATAGTATTTTTATTGTCTAATTCTATATTTTTACTTCTTTGCTCTACTTTATTTAATTCATCAATAAAAATTAAACAATTATTATTAAAAAAGTCTAATATCGTTTCCTGATTTTTATAAAATGAATCAAAATATCTATCAATTTTGCTTATATATTCTCCATTTCTTATTTGCTCTAAATCATTTTCTATTTTTTCTATGAGATTTTCTGGATAGTTATTTTGTTTTATATTATCTATTACTGTTTCAATTTTTGTTTCTAAAATATATTCATGTGCTGGAAATATTTCAATTTTTTCTATAGTATCTATTGATCTTTGACTTATTATATTAAAATGTCTTATTGAATCTATTTCATCTCCCCATAATTCAATCCTTACACCTTTAGTTTCGGTTATGGCTATATCTATAATTCCACCTCTTATGCTAAACTCTCCTCTACCATCTATAAGTTCAAATCTTGCATAACCTAAGTCAACTAATTTTTGTTTTAATACTTCTAAATCACATATATCACCAATTTTTAATTTAAGAGTGTTTTTATATAATTCTTCTTTTGAAATTATTTTTTGTTTTAGAGCCTCTATTGATGTTACAACTATTATGTTTTTATTTTTATATATTTTATTTAATATATCTATTCTTTCATAAGGTAAATTTTTACTCTCAGCTATATAGTCATATGTTATAATCTCTTTTTTAGGTAAAAATACTGCTTTATCTGTAAAAAATGAAAAATCTTTTACAAGTTTTTGTGCTTCTAATTCATTATATGTCACCAATAGTATTGGTCTTTTTGTTCTCTCACTTATTGCTGAAAGTATTGATGTTTCAGATACGCCAGTTAAGCCCGATATTGCTATCGGGCTTTTTTTATTTTCTATATTTTTCATTAGGTCATTAAATTTTAAACTTTTATCAAGCTCTTTTAAAATTAAATTCATTATTCTCTACTTCTTTCTTGCTCTTCTTGTATTTTTTCTCTCATTTGTTGCATAACTTGCTCACGTTCCTTTTGCTTTTGTTTATCTTTTACACCTACTTTTATATCTTTTAATTTATCTTTTTCCTTATCTTCAAATATTTTTTTCTCTAAAATGTCCACTTTTTCTAATGATTCTATTAGACTTTGTTTTACTCTTTTTAAATGATCATCATCTTCTAATTCATCATTATCATCATTTTTATTTGATTTCTTTTTGTGTATTTCTTTGTCTCCTTCTTTATATGCTTTTATAGCTTCTATTTGAGATAATTCAGGTTCTTCTTCTTCTATAAATGATTCAAAAGTTCCTTTTATATCTAACATTTTTTCTTCTTCTTTCTCAACTTTTCTATCTTGCATATAGGACTCCTTAGAATTTATTTTACATATATACTTTATCATAAATATACAAAAAAATCAATGAATTTATTGTAATTTAGCTCAATTTTTGTTACAATTATATTATGTAACTCAGAAACCCCATTTTTTTCATAATAGAAAGGAGTGATATTATGAATAAATGGGAATTCCAAGGAATGGCTAATAAATTAGCCTTTCTTACTGCGGAAGAGTATTCTTCCCGTAGAGAAATTCTCGAGAGAATTATCCCCGCTCTTGAGAAAACAAAAGCTATTTGGGGATTAAGTTGTTCTGCAAATCTATTTTTTAGTGGACTTGTAGACGACTTTAATGATTTTGATATCCTCATACGGTTAGAGGATATTGAAATCGTAAAAAAAACAATAGCTGAGTGCGGGATTCAGCTATTGGACACCGTCCAAAAACGGTGTTTCTCTTCCCCATATTATCAAGAGGCATCTATTGGTGATGTTCACTTCGACTTGGTTGGAGATATCACAATAAATACATTTCGGTGCTCTTACAAATATGAGGTAAGAGAAGAGGATATTATTTATACCCCTCTTGAGGGTGGTATAAATATCCCGCAAATCCCGGTAGAAGCCAGCCTCATCCTGTATGGAATGATGGAGGGCTGGCAGGCTAAGCGCAAATTCAAGCGTGAAGCTTGCAGGGAATTTCTTCAAGAAAATGGGGTGAAATTTCCTCACATTCTTGAAGATGCAGTCGATCAGGGTTTACCTGACTGGTTGCATAAAATAGTTGCAGCTCTCATTTAGAGAGCTAGCAACTATCTATATATTGGAGGTAATTTGTATGAATTCAACTTTAACATTTTTAGGTAAAGATTCAGGATTTGGCAATAATAATAATTCCGCATATTTTGAAGATAATGATACTTTTTTATTAATTGATTGTCGGTTTCTCTATTTTTGAAAAATTAAAAAATAATTTTGATTTTAATAAATATAATAAAATAGAAATAATTATTACTCATTTACATAATGATCACGCAGGATCTCTAAGTCAATTTATATTATATATATGGTTTGTTTACCATAAAAAAGTAACTGTATTTTGTAATTGTGAAAAAATTAAAGAATATTTAGATATTACAGGAACAACTAAAGAAGCATATGAACTAAAAACTAATACTAATTTTTTAGAATTTATAAAAACAGAACATGCTAAAGAATTAGATTCTTATGGATTTAAGCTAAATTTAAATGGTAAAACCATAATTTATACTGGTGATACTGCAACCTTAGATCCATTTATTCCTTATTTAGATGAGTGCAATGAATTTTATGTTGATGTTTCAAAATCTGGTGGAGTTCATCTAAAATTTGTCGATATAATTGAGACTTTGAGAAAAATAAAAAGTAGGAATATAGATATATTTTTAATGCATTTAGATGATAAAAATTATATTGCTAATTTAAACAATAATGAATTTTATATTTAAATTTTTTAAAGCCCAAATTATTAAGCAAAATTTTAATAATTTGGGCTTTTTTAATTTATTA
Organism: uncultured Clostridia bacterium; assembly: GCA_944386695.1. Lineage (GTDB taxonomy): Bacteria > Bacillota > Clostridia > TANB77 > CAG-508 > CAG-269. Next base: position 21,907 of record CALXCB010000019.1, read on the forward strand.
TATATTATTGTAATTCAACAGTAGCTCCAACTTCTGTAAATTTAGCTTTTAAATCTTCAGCTTCTTCTTTGCTTACATTTTCTTTTATTGTTTTAGGAGCTCCATCAACTAAATCTTTAGCTTCTTTTAATCCTAAACCTGTAGCATCTCTAACTACTTTTATAACTTTTATTTTTTGATCTCCTGCAGCAGATAAAACAACATTAAATGATGTTTTTTCTTCAGCAGCAGCTGCTCCTGCTCCTCCAGCTGCTGGTGCTGCAGCTGCTACTGCAGATACTCCAAATTCTTCTTCTATAGCTTTTACTAATTCAGACAATTCAACAACTGTCATTTTTTTGATTTCTTCAATAAATTCTTCTTTTTTCATTTTAAATCCTCCTAATTTTTATTTTATAATCTTTTTATTTTTTACTTTAATTTATTAAGCTTCTGATTCTTTTTGAATTTTAACTTGATCAAGAGCAACTGCAAATTTTGATATATTTGCAAGTAATCCTCCAGCAAGCATAGATAGAAGCTCTTGTCTTGATGGTAATTTTGCTAAAGTGATTATTTCTTCAGCTGTCATTACTTTTCCATCAACAACTCCACCTTTAATTTTGTAATAATCATTATTTTTTGTAAAATTATATATTACTTTAGTTGGTTCTAAATAATCTTCACTTGTCATTATTACTGCTGTTGGTCCTTCTAGTTGTTCATCTAAACCTTCTATACCACATTCAGCTAATGCTCTTCTTGTTATATTATTCTTAATAACTTTATATTCAGCCCCTATGTTTCTTATTTCAGCTCTTAATGCTGTAACATCTGAAACATTAATTCCTCTATAATCTGTTAAAAGTATTAATTTAGCATTTTTCATTTGCTCTGCTAATTTAGATACTTCTTCTTTTTTTAAGTTAATATTTTTTTCACTTGCCATTTGTTTTTCACCTCCTGAAATTTTATATATTTATTTATATATTAAAAATAAAAAACTCATTATTGCCTAATCCAAGACATATAATGAGCTTTAATATCTCTGTATATGCCTCGGTAGGACTTATTTTGCCTACTGTCTTTGGCTATTTATTATTCTATTGAAATTCCAGGTCCCATTGTTGTTGTAATAGTTATACTTTTTATGTATTGACCTTTTGCTGCTGCTGGTTTTGCTTTTATAATAGCATCCATAATTGTTTGATAGTTTTCTTGTAATTTTTTAGCTCCAAATGAAACTTTTCCGAAACCTAAATGAATGATATTTGTTTTATCTAATCTATATTCTACTTTACCTGACTTAATATCTGATATAGCTTTTGTTACATCCATTGTTACAGTTCCTGATTTTGGATTTGGCATTAATCCTTTTGGTCCTAAAACTTTACCAAGTCTTCCTACAACACCCATCATATCTGGAGTACTAACTACTACATCATAGTCAAACCAATTTTCATTTTGTATTTTAGGAATTAATTCTTCTGCTCCAACAAAGTCAGCACCAGCTTTAGTTGCTTCATCTGCTTTTGGTCCTTTTGCAAATACTAAAACTTTTTGAGTCTTTCCAGTTCCATTTGGTAATACAACTGTTCCTCTAACTTGTTGATCTGCATGCTTAGAATCCACTCCTAATCTTACATGTAATTCAACTGTTTCATCAAATTTTGCTTTTGGCATTTTTTCAATAATTTCTAATGCTTCCTCAATTGTGTATTTTTTATTTTTTTCAATTAATTTAGCACTTTCACTATATCTTTTATTCATTTTAAAATCCTCCTTTGGTTTTAACGAGTTTTACTCTCCCAATAATTTTATATTACTCATCAATTAATCAATAACAACTACACCCATTGAGCGTGCTGTACCTTCTACCATGCTCATAGCAGCTTCAATTGATGATGTATTTAGATCTGGCATTTTTTGTTCTGCTATTGCTTTAACTTGTTCTTTTGTTATTTTTGCAACTTTTTCTCTATTTGGTTTTCCAGATCCTTTTTGAATTCCTAACGTTTTTTTAATTAATACAGCAACAGGTGGTACTTTTGTTATAAAGTCGAAAGATTTATCTTTATAAACTGAAATAACAACTGGTATAATCAAACCTGCTTGGTTAGCTGTTCTATCATTGAATTCTTTTACAAATTGCATAATGTTAATACCACTTGAACCTAGCGCTGGTCCTACTGGTGGAGCTGGTGTTGCTTTTCCAGCTTCTATTTGCAATTTAATTTGTTTAACAACTTCTTTTTCTGCCATTTCAATGGCACCTCCTTAATTAATCTAGTTTTTGAACTTGTGAAAATTCCAACTCTACTGGCGTTTCTCTTCCAAACATAGAAACTAAAACTATAACTTTATTTTTATCTTTTTTTAATTCTTTTACAATTCCCGTATAACCATCTAATGGTCCACCTGAGATCTTTACATTATCATCAACTTCATAGTCAACTTTAACTGGAACATCTTCAAATCCCATTTTTCTAATTTCTTCATCAGAAAGTGGAATCGGATCTGTTCCTGAACCTACAAAGCCTGTAACACCTCTTGTATTTCTAACAATATACCAAGATTCTTCTGTTACAATCATTTTTATTAAAACATAACCAGGAAAGACTTTTTTTAGATTTGTCTTTTTTTGACCATCTTTTATTTCTATCTGTTCCTCCATTGGAACTATTATTTCAAAAAAGAAATCTTCTAATTCCCTATTTTTAATAGTCTTTTCTAAGTCTGTTTTTACTTTATTTTCATAACCTGAATATGTATGAACTACATACCATCTTGGAATCATATCATAATCTTTTTGAGACATAGTTAGGCCTCCTTACTTTTATTGTTCTGATTCAGTTGTTTCCCCTTCGGTTTCTGCAGTATTTGCTTCGTTTCCAGTTCCATTTGATTCTTGATCTTCTGATTCAACTTCTGTTGTTTCTCCCTCACTACCATCTTCTACTTCATTCTCAGTACTGTTTGTGTCACTGTCTCCTGCACCTTCTGCAGCGTTTTCTTCACTAGTAGTATTTTCATCTTCAGTTTGGAAAGATGATTGTACTGCTTCTTGAAGTTTTGTGATTCCATATTTATTTAAATTATCAAAACATAAATCTAGAACAAATACTATCACTGCAATAATCAAAACAAATACTATTACTGCAATCGTATTGTTTAAAAGTTCTTTTGGTGTTGGCCAAACAACTTTTTTTAGTTCTGCTTTCATATCTTTAAAATAGCTACTATTTTTTTTATTTTTCTTTTCTTTAATTTCTTTTTTAGCCATTTTACATCCTCCTTAAAATAGCTTTAAATTATTTTGTTTCCTTATGCGTAGTACGTTTTTTGCAGAATTTACAGTATTTTGTCAATTCTAATCTTTCAGTATTTTCTCTTTTATTTTTTGAAGTTATGTAATTTCTGTTTTTACATTCTTGGCATTCTAGTATAATATTTTCTCTTGGTCCTTTTGCTGCCATCTTATACACCTCCGAATTATTTACCTTTTTAAACGATGTGAACATATGGGCTAAGTTTACATATGCCTAAGTATTTTATCACTTTAAAAGCAATATGTCAACCATTTTTTGCCTTTTTGCAGAAATTTTTTTACACTATTGTTAACATTTAATGTTAGATCAAGAATTATAATATAAAAGATTTAGCAAAACCTTATCATTACATTCAATAAGAATTTCTAAATATAGAAAATGAGCCTCTTTCACTCAGCCTCGTGAAATTATATATTTATATTTTTTTAGAAATTGCGAATGTGATTGGAGTGCTTGTAGCCATTCTTAATATAAAGTAAATGAGGAAGCGTGAAGCATTGTAACGAGAGGCTCGTTTGCTTTATTTTTAGAATGGCTAAAGCACGCATTGAGCCGAGAAATTTATAAAAAAATATAAATATATAATTTTCGCACGTGAACATTACTCATTTTCTATATTAATAAATTCTATACTTCATTTCAATCTAACGGTTTTGCTAAATCTTTTATACTATAATTCTTGATATAATTGTTAATTACAACATATATTGTAATAAAAATTGTTATCTTTTTGTTTTATTTTTCTTTTTTCTTTGAACAGAATATCCAAATTTTCCAATTTTCTTACCTTGAGTATAATATCCTCCATTTGCATATGATATTAGATTACATTTACTTATGTCAAAAGTTCCTTTTTCATCTATATATTTGTCATTTGCATTTATTCCCAAAACTTCTGCTATAAACATATCATGGCTTCCTAATTTTTTTATTTCTTTCACTTTGCATTCTACTGAGACTGGACTTTCTTTAATCATAGGGCATTTTACAAAATTTGCTTTTTCCTTATGCAAGTTAGTTTCTTTAAACTTGTCATATTTAGCTCCAGAACGGCATCCACACCAATCTGTTTGTCTTGCTAGATCTCTAGTCGTTAAATTTATTACAAATTCTTTATTTTCTTTAATTATTTTATATGAATATCTTTCTGGACGTATTGATATATATACCATAGCCGGATTTGTATTTATTATTCCTGTCCAAGCAACAGTAATTATATTTGATTTTTCCATTGTCCCACAAGATACCATAACAGCTGGTATAGGATATACAAATGTTCCTGGCTTCCACAACACTTTAGACATTTCTATAATCTCCAATCATATATATTTTTTAAGCTACAATTTAAAATTATAATTAAATTATAACCTTAAATTATAGCTTAAAATATTGCTTATTAAAAACAAAAAAAATCTAGCGACAACCTATCTTCCCAGCAGGGTAACCCGCAAGTATTTTCGGCACATTTGAGCTTGACTTCTGTGTTCGGGATGGGTACAGGTATTTCCTCAATGTTATCATCACTAGAAAATTATTGTATGCTTATTTTTAGCACACTCAAAAATACATAGATGAATTTTGCCTTAGGACTCCTTCTCTAGCTTTTTCGATGTTTTCGTTATCTCTAACTTCCTTTTTTTCTTGATTAAGCCCTCGATTTATTAGTATTGATTAGCTTAATAGCTCTCACTACTTACACTCTCAACCTATCTACCAG
>CALXCB010000020.1 GCA_944386695.1 uncultured Clostridia bacterium
TTATTTATTTTTTTATATTAAATTTTGATTACAAAAATATTACAAACTTTTTTATTTACTTGGCTGTGAATAGTAACCATTTTAGCTAAAGTTTGGTATTATTACTCAATTGCAAGTATGATATTTTACTTAAAAACTCTCTAAAATAAAATATCATATACTTGCAAAGAGTAATTACTTATATTTGTTAATTCAATAATTTAAGTTCTATATTTTGGGCTTTATATTTGTTATCTTTTTCATCTAACTTAAATTCTGTTAAGCTTTGATCTAATTTCTCGCTATTTTGTCTTAAATCTGTTGTATAATATAAATTTATTTTAGTAAATTTAACATTATGTGTAACTAATTCTTTAAATACTTCTGCCATATGTCTATCATCTTCACAAACAATTATTAATTGTGGCAAAGTTTTAAATCCTGAATCCATTGGTACAAAGTTATCATAAAAATCTTGATAAAATTTCATCTTATCTATAAGTTTCTTTTGCCAATCATTTTCTCTTCTTATTACTTCAAATAAAAATTGAATTGATTTTCCTGATTTTGTAAGCGTAACCGCTCCTCCACTTGGTTTAAATATCTTTCCTATTGTTTTAGCTGTAATTGTTGGTTTTACAGTATATGAATCAAATGTTTTTACCTTTTTTAAATATGCTATCAGTACCTGATTTCCTGCTAATCTTTTCTTTATCATTGCTACTGGTTTTGTATTATCTGATGGTTGCCATTTACATTCAACATCATCTCTTGTATCTAATAAATATTTTCCCATTTTCTCTAAACAATAAATTCTATATATTCCTTTTCCTTCATCTGAATTAAAATAATATCTCGTTAGAATCTTTGATTTTACCATACTTTCTAATTTATTATTTAATTTGTCTTGTGATTTTGGGTCATACCCCTTAATTTGTAACATTTGCATTAATTGTCTTGATGTGATAAATTCAAATTCATTAACTAGATAAAGAATTGCAAAATGAATATCTGTAATGTGTCCTTTATTTATCTTGTTAACCACTTGATTCATAGATACATATCCATCTTTTCCATCAAATGTTTTTATTTCGCCTTTTCTAATTGCAAATGGCGATACTTGTGCTTTTATTTGGTTATCTTCTACCATTTATAACTCCTCCTTTAACATATTAGTTATTCTGTATATTTTACCACAATGATCTTCTAATGTCTAGTATTATTTTATTTTCATTCCCTTTAAAATGATTTTTTGTTCTTTGCTAATTCTATAGGACTCTATCATTTTTTGCAAAGTTTTATTATATGTAAATTTATCTAAATTGTTTTTACCCTTTAAATATTTTAACAATTTTTCATTATATTTTACCCCTATTTCAGCTAAGCACCAAGCTATTCCCATTTTAGCATAATAACCATTATTTTTGATCTTGTCTAAAAAATCAATTACATTATCCACATGTTTATCTATAATAAAATAATCCATCATCATTATAACTGCAAAACGTACTTCAAATTCTTTATCTGAATTTATGTAATTTAAAATAAATCCCCATGCATCTTCTAACTCTTGGTCTTTAATTTTTAATGTTGGAACAAATGTATCACAGATTGCCCAACTATCTATTTTAGGTATAAATTCTTTGATTTTACTCTTTTTATTTTCAAATGTATCTTTTCCATAAGCTATAACTAACCCTTGTAATATTGTTTCTTCAAAATATTTATTATCTATACTTTGTATACATTCTTCTAGAGGAGCTTCTTTTATGATTTTTTGAGCTAATTTTCTTAATTGAGGTATACGTATTCCAAGCATTTCATATTTTGTATCTGGGCATAATTTTTGATTAAATTCTTTATAATTTTTATCACTTAAATTTAATAATTCTTGTTTTATTCTATCTCTTAGTTCTTTAATGATTCCACCTCCTTTTTAGTTAAATATCTCCATGTTCCTACTTTTAAGTCTTTTACTCCGATATTCCCTATTTTACTTCTATGTAATGCTAATACTTTTTTATTTATTGCTTTACACATTTTTCTTATTTGCCTATTTTTTCCTTCATGGATTATGATTTGAATTCTAGATATATTTTTTTGTTCATCAATTTTTAAAATTTTTACTTCTGCTGGTTTTGTTACATAACCACCCTCTATTTCAATTCCTTTTTCTAATTTTTTTATTTCCTCTTCTTTAATTTTTCCTGCTACAGTTACATTATATGTTTTTGTTACTTCATTTTTAGGGTGTGTAAGTTTATTTACAAATTCTCCATCATTAGTTAAAATAATTGCTCCAGATGTATACATATCAAGTCTTCCAACCGGAACCAATCTTTTATTTACTTTAACTAAATCCATAATTTTATCTCTTCCAAATTGTTCTTTTACTGTTGTTACATATCCTATAGGCTTGTTTAACAATATATATACTTTTTCTTCTTCTGGTTTTACTATTTTACCATTATATTTTACTTCATCAATTTCTGGATCAATTTTTGTTCCAAGTTCTAAAACTGTTTTTCCATTAACTTCAACTTTTCCCTCTAATATTAATTGCTCGCATTTTCTTCTTGAATCGATTCCACTTGATGCTAAGTATTTTTGTAATCGTTGTTTTTCCATTAATTCTCCTCTTTTAATTCTTTAATAATTCTATCTAAATATTCAGGAATTTTAGCTTCTAATTCCATTTTCTTTTTTGTTATTGGGTGGTGAAATTCTATCTTCCATGCATGTAAGCATTGACCAGAGATTCCCCATTCATTTTTTCCATTTGAATATACGTCATCTCCTATAACAGGATGTCCTATATGTGCTAAATGTACTCTTATTTGATGAGTTCTTCCTGTTTCAATATTTACTTTTAATAATGTATATTTGTCTTTGTATCTTCCTAAAACTTTAAAATGTGTAATTGCATTTTTTCCATCTCTATTTACAGACATTTTTTTTCTATCATTTTTACTTCTTGATATTGGCATATCAATAGTTGCTTCATTTTCATTTATTATTCCCCTTACTAGAGCAATATATGTTTTTTTTACTTCATGATTTTTTAGTTGTTCACTTAAATTTATATGTGCTTTATCATTTTTAGCAATTATCATAATTCCTGATGTATTTTTGTCTAGTCTATGTACAATTCCTGGTCTTACTTCTCCACCTATTCCTGATAATGAATCTTTACACAAAGCCATTACTGCATTTACAACTGTTCCGTCTGGATTTCCATTGGCTGGATGAACAACCATTCCTTTTGGCTTATTAATTACTATTATGTCATTATCTTCATATATTACATCTAATGGAATATTTTGTGGCTTTAAATTAATTTCTTTAGGTTCAGGAATTTCTATCTCTATTTCATCCCCTGAAATCACTTTGTATGAAGCTTTTACAATTCTTCCATTTACCTTTATATTTTTTTCTTGAATTAATTTTTGAATCATTGTTCTAGATAGTTGTGTGTCTACACTTGATATATATGCATCAATTCTTTTTCCTTCAAATTCATCATTTACTTTTATCTTTTTTATGTTCATCTCTTATCACCTTTTTATTTTTTCTTTCTTTTAAGAATAAATAAGAATTTTTAGCTAATATTGCTGCCATTCCAACCCATGCAATAATTATATATATATATGCAAAATTTATATAAAAATCTTTTCCTAAATTAATAAAAACAATTACATATCCGTTCCAAATTCTATCAATCATATTTCCTATAGCTCCTGCTACAGCTAAACTTAAAATGGTTTTTGTTCCTTTTTTTATATATGTATTTTCATTTGATATATATCTTATAATCATTAATACTATTATTATTGATATTATTATATAATAACCATTATTCTCCATTGCTAATTCACTTGGAACTAAATTTATCTTTTGTTTATATGATATAATTTTTGTAACTTGATCTAAAATTAAACTAACTATAATTAATATTATTAGTTTTTTATTTTCTTTAATATTTTTATTTTTTTTCATTTGATTCTCCTTTGAAAGTTTCATATTCTCTATACAAAAATAGAGCCCTGTAAGTAGGACTCTTTTATATTTTGGTAGCGAAGATGTGATTCGAACACATGACCCTTCGGGTATGAACCGAATGCTCTAGCCAACTGAGCTACTTCGCCCTATCAACGATATTTATTATAGCCAGTTTTTTAGATTTTGTCAAGAGTTTTGTTGATTTTTCTATGAATTTTAAAAGTAGTATATCAAAACATACTACTTTTTTATATTATTTATTTTCACTTTCTGTTAATAGGTCTAACATTTTAGGATAAATGCTATATGCATTATTCTTCCAATTATCTGATATAGCTTTTGCATGTTCATTAGATCCTGCAAAAGCTTTTACTTCAAAAATTGTTTTATTATCTTCTATAATTTTACATTTTACTGTATATGAATGTTCGTTCTCTGGTACATATTCTGTTACTATTGAATCTTCACTTGTAATATTATTAAATTCATTTTTTAATATTACATCTGTTTTTAATTTTAATAAACCTGGTAATACATCAACAGTTAACTCTAATGATTTTTTTCCTTCTGATGTAATTTCAAAAACAGCTGGTATATCTTCCCCTTCTTCATCTTTAGTGTAAGTTCCTACAAGTTTGGAATCTACAAGATCTGTTAATATTTGTTTAAAATAAAAATAATTTAAATCATTAATTGATGAAATTAATTTAAACAAATCACTTTCTGTAATGTCTTGATTTATATTATTTAATATGTATAATATCAAAACTTTATCTTGTGCCAAACTATTATTAGTGTTATTTTCCATAATAGTTTCTCCTTACATTAAAATGTTTAAGTTATTGATTTTATTGGCTGGGGTACTGTGATTCGAACACAGGAATGGTGGAGTCAGAGTCCACTGCCTTACCGCTTGGCGATACCCCAATGTGCATATTTATTATATAAGAAATACTCTGCTTTTGCAAGAGTTTTTATAAAAATTATACAACTAATTATGTAATTTTTGTCAATTTCCATATATTTACTTTTCCTTAAAATTGTAGTATAATATTATTAGCAGTTTTCTGTTTACTTCAGGGGATATGGAGGAAGACAAAATGAAAAATGAAAACAAAAGAATCTATCAGCTTATGCTGATATTATTTACATGCTGTCTGCTCATCTGCTTGGGTTGTACAGCACAGGCAGCAACTAGTAAATCCGTTCGGATCGAAAATGGTCCGGACTCAACCTCGTATTCATTCGTTAAAAATGGCGAGGAAAAGATCAAAATTGTAGTTACTGATAACTCGGTAACTACAGAAAAAGGCTATTTGATAAGTGAATCGCCTTTAAGTAAAGATTCATTTTCAAATGGCTTTGATAAAAAAGGGAATTTCTATTCCATCTCCTATACAGGAGATATAGTAGAATATGCCCTTAACAAATCTGGGGAGAATATAAAATACTCTCTCCAGATTGAAGGAGAAACTCCGAAATTTTTTTGGGATGACGACGAAGGCTTCGTAGAAAGCGTCGTCACCCAAAATAAAGTCTATCCAATTTCTTCTTTTAAAAAGACAGAAATTGGGTATGATGATTTACAATATGGCAGCGACAGTGAAAGCTGTTATGTTGTAAATAAAGTAAAAAAAGCCTCTTTATGGGTAGGAGGCTCAAAAGTTCATACCCTCAAACTAAAAAAGGCAACTCTTTACCTTAATGGTAACGAAGTTGCCAAAGGGGTTAAAAAGTTTTTCTTTATTAACCAAAAGAAATTTGGTTTTGTAAAGAAAAATGGCAAGTACTATACTGTAAAACTTGCCACCCCAACTACGAAGAAACTCGTGAAAAAAGCTTCTTATGTAACTGTAAACGATGCAGGGTTTGCAACAATAATTAAAAAATAGCCCTGTAACACAAAAAGCCCCTGAAGTACCATTAGGCGGGATTATCCCGCCTTTTTATTTTTATTTACAAAACCTATGCTTTCCAATAGTAACTGTCATAGGTCTTGACCAAATCCATTTATTTGTTGCCGTTGAAGGATTAAAATAATATATAGCTCCATAAGATGGGTCCCAACCATTAATTGCATCTTGTGCAGCTTTTTTTGCTGTACTATCTGGTGTCAAATTTATTTGTCCATCTGAAACTGCATCAAATGCCCCTGACTGATAGATAACTCCTGCTATTGTATTTGGAAATGAGCTATGTTTAACTCTATTTAAAACTACTGCTCCTACAGCAACTTGCCCAGTATATGATTCTCCCCTTGCTTCTCCATAAATTAATTTCGCGAGAAGTGTAACATCACTTGAATTGTTATTACTTGAACTGCTTGAACTATTAGATGAACTTGTAATTCCCATTGCTGCTAGAGTTTTTGTTCCTGCAATTCCATCTACAGTTAGTCCGTTTTTTCTTTGAAAAGCTTTTACAGCTTCCAAAGTTTGACTTCCATAAATACCATCTACATTTCCACTATAATATCCCCATCTTTTTAATTTTTCTTGTATTTGCCTAACTTCATCACCACGTGAGCCATATTTAGATAATGCTTCAACTTCGTTAGATTTAGTAAATCCCACCATTACAACAACAATTATTAATCCTAAAATACTACTAAACATTACAAATCTATGATTTAAAATTTTCTTTAACATAAAAAACCTCTTTTTTCAAAAATAATCTCATTCTTATTTTTATCCAAAAAAGGTTTTTTATACATTTTTAATTTAAATTTTTAACAATAAGCACAAAGTATTGACTCAAATCCTATTTCTAAATCAATTAATCCTATTTTATATTTATAATCTAAATTACTCAATTCTTTTAAAATTGTCCTGATTTCACTTGTCTTGAAATATCCTGCTTGCATTTTATATTTATTCACTAAAAAAGTTTGGTTTGGTTTTAAATCTAATGATTCTTTTATATCTTTATTATTTTTTAAAGCAAATTTTACTAAATATAGTTTTCTAAAATGATTATATAGTGTAATCAAAATTTTCTGAACAGGTTCTTTTTCAAGTATTAAATTTCGCAAAACTTCTATTGCTTTTTTAGTGTTCTTTTTTCCTAAACTATCTGTCAAATCAAAAATAACACTTTCTATTTTCTTTATACACAAATTATCAATATCTTCTCTAGTTATGGTTCCTCCCTCACCTGCATATTCAATTAATTTTCTTATTTCATTAATCAAATCTTGCATATCAGTTCCACAACATTCTATAAAATAACTTAGTGTTGGCACATCTATATTTACTTTATATGCATTTGTAATTGCTTTTAATCTTGCTTGAATTTTATTAGGTTTTTGATATTCAAAATTACATACTATGCCATTTTTGTCTATAAATTGCATAAGATCGCATTTATCAACTTCAGCTTCAACAAAAACAAGCACAACTGAGTCTTTTATAAAATCAAAATTATTATTTAAGTAATCTAATAATTTCGTTTTTATGGTTTGATCATCTTTTTTTGTTTTTTTCTTTCCTTCTTTTTTAAATAGTTTTGTATTTTTAGCTACTATTAGCTTTTTGTCAAATCCAAAACTAGGAGTTTCTATATCAGATATAATATTTCCAATATTGGTTTCATCAATAGTTATATAATTAATTCCATTTAAAATTTGTCCAAATAAATTCTTTATTTTTTTTAGAGAATTTTCTAGTAAAAATCTTTCTTCTCCATATAACAAATATAAAGAACTTAAATTACCATTTTTTAAATCTTTTTCTAATTCTTCAACCTTCAAGATTATTCCCCCTAGGTCCAATTGGTTCAACCAAAAATTATTCTAAAAACTTCAGCTACACTCCAAGCTTGTGCAACTGCCCCTTTAGGTAAAAAAGGAGTTTTAGAGTCATATAGCTCTGAAATTGATCCAACACAACCTCTATCTTTTATTTCTTTAGAAAAAACTTTTTCAACTTTTGCTTTAAAATCATTTATTTTAGTTGTTAACTCTTTTCTTTTTTCTTTATCTTTTTCAAATGCTTTCATATTTCTTAAACTATTATAGTATAGACCTAAAAGCCATGGCCAAGTAATTCCTTGATGATAACTCATATCTCTTCTAAATGAATCCCCCTCATATCTATCTACATAGTTTTGTTCTCCTTTGCTAAGTGTTTTTAGACCATAATTATTTAATAATTTCTTTTCTACTACACCAATTATATTTTTAGCCATTTCTGAATTTGGTTCTACTACAGGGTATGTAAGTGAAAGTGCGAAAAGCTGATTTGGTCTTATTTTGCTATCTCCTAATACATCATATAAACATCTTCTTCTTCCATTATAAAATTTGGCATTAAAAGATTCTTTACATTTAAGTGCCATATCTGCATATTTTTTACTTATTGCTCTTTTTCCTACTTTTTCGTATTTTTTACTTAAACTCTCCATGATTTTTAAGCTATTATACCATAGTGCATTAATTTCAACTACTTTGCCATTTCTAGGAGTTACTGCGAAATCCTTATATTTGGCATCCATCCATGTATTTTGTGTAAACTCAGTTCCTGATGAAATTAATCCATCTTCATCTAAATATATATTATTATCATCTAGATCTATTCCTTTAGCATAGTTTTCTATTATTGCCTTTAATTTTGGATAAATATTTTCTTTTATAAATTTATGGTCATCTGTGTATTCAATATATTTTTGTACTTGCTCAAATAATAAAAGCGATGCATCTGCACTATTATAAAGTGGGCTATTATCTAATTCGGAATACCCATTTGGAATTAAACCATATTTTATATCTCGAGTACAAGTAAGTAAAATATCTCTTGCTATTTCGTATCTCCTTGTAACTAAAAGTAGGCCTTCAAAAGCAATTAATGTATCTCTGCCCCAATCCAAAAACCATGGATATCCTGCTATTAATGTATGTAATCCAAATGTTGGTCTATATACAACAAAATTGTCTGCAGCAATTAAATATATTTTCGCTAATTCTTCCATTTTTTCTTCTTCTTTTGTTTTATTGTCTTTTTCACTTTTAATTAATAACGAATCTTTGTATATATTGTTTATTCTTACAATTTCCATGTTTAAAAAATCTTCATAATTAATCTCATCGATATTTTCTTCCATTGAACAAATAAATAAAATGTCTTTCTCTTCATTTGGCTTTATATCAACCTCAAAAACGCCACTAACAATATGATTCTCTTCTGGGAAAAATCCTCTCTTTTCTTCCTCTATATAAAACATATTATAAAATATATTATTTTGATGTTCTATATATTTACCTTCTGATAATTTCATGTAGATAGGATTTTGTATATGTTTGTCTATAATTATTTTAATTTTATCTCTTTTTCTTTCTTGTGATATTTCAAAATTATGATTTGTATTCATACTGTGAAAGTCTCTAAAGTTAAATATTGGTGCTAACTCAAGCTTCGCTGAATAGTCTCCGTTTTTTATTTTATAATAAACTCCAACTGTATTTCTTCTGTATTGCATACAAATTGTTTTTGTTATTTCTATATCTTTAATTTTATATTCAAATGTTGGCAAAATCTCTTTTTGAAATGATTCTAAATATTTAAATCCTTGTGATATATAATTTTTACATACATTTGTATAAAGATCATGTTTTTGCCCATTTATAGTAATGCTTTCATCTAACTTTGACAATATTAAATGTCTCCTTGCTGGTGCCTCTAATGGGCATACAAGTAATCCGTGATATTTTCTTGTATTTGCTCCTATAATTGTTGATGATGCATACCCACCTATTCCGGTTAGTTATAATCCATTCTTTTTGCAAAGCACCACTATCTACGCTTAAGTCCTTCTTACTAAATTTCATTAGTATACCTCCAATTAAAAAAATTTATCTTTTTTTATTAAATTTTCTTATTTTTTCTCTTCTTATTTCGTCATAATCTTTTGGTCTTATTACTTTCTTATCTTTTTCACTTTGCTCATAAACATTTAATAATTCTTCATTCAATTCTTGTAACCCTTTAATTTTTTCTTTATCTTGATTAAGGTTTATCTTATTTTCTTTTTTCTTCATCACTGCTTTTTTTCTTTTTGCTGCTTTTTCATCTGCAGTTTTTATAGATTCTATTCTGTCACTATATTTACTTGCAAATTTACTTTTGCCTCTATTTTTTGTTTTTGGCTCTTTTTTATTATTCTTTAAATTACGTTTTCTCTCTTTGTTTATTTGCTTGTCCGCTTGTAATTTTGAATTCATCATTATATATTCTGGTTCATTTTGTTTGTCTTTGAATTTCAAATCATCACATAACATTTTTATTAATGTATCTGCTATTATCATAGAATTGTGTCTTACAAAGTCATCTTTTATTATTGACATATCTTCTTTTATAAATTTTATTTTTTTATCTTTTATGTCTGATAAATCTTGTTCAACAAGTTCTGCTCCATCTAAATTATATTTTTTTATAAATTCTGGTATAACTTCTCCTGTATCATATAGACAGTAATCTATTAATCCTTCTCCACAATGATCTATTATTGTGTTTACATGATCTGCAACTGAATAATTATCTGTTAACCCTGGCTCTGTCATTATATTACATACATATAATTTTATGGCTTTAGATTCTTTTATAGCTCTTGATACTCCATTTACTAATAAGTTCGGAATTACATTTGTGTATAAACTTCCTGGTCCTATAATTATTCCGTCTGCTTGTTTTATTGCTTCTATAACTTCTGGTAATGCTTTACAATTTGTTGGATTTAAGTATACTCTATTTACTTTTGTTAGCTTATCATAAACTGTTTCTGCTATTTTTGATTTTTCTTCTATTAAATAACCATTATCTAATTCTGCACAAATTTTCATTTTGTCTTTTGTAACAGGTAATACTTTTCCGTAAATTTTGAAAATGTCATTACTTTCTTTTACAGCTTTAGCTGTTGTTCCTGTAATATCATTCATAGCTGCAAAGTATAAATCTGAAAATGTTATGCCTTTTAATTCTCCTTCACTAAATCTATAATTTAGTAATTCGTTTAACTTACTATCATCTGAGAGTGCAAGTGATGCTATTCCATTTTTTATATCTTCTAATTGTCTATATAACATTGTTTCATTGTTTTGCCCAAAATTTTCACCATAATCTGAAACTGTAACTACTGCTGTAATATTACTAGTATATTTTTTTAATCCTTCTAGAATTGTGTTTAATCCACTTCCTCCTCCTATTACAACAACTTTAGGTCCTTTATTATAAACTTTTTTATTGAAAATTAATGTATTTACATTTACTTTTTCATCACTGTCTATTCTATCATCAGTTGCTTCAATAAATAATTCCATTGTTCTTTTATTTATAAATACTAAACCTATTACTACACATGTAAATCCTATTACGAAATACACTATAATTTTTGCTGCTTGGAGAAATGTTATTGCATTACTTGATACTATCATATTGGCCATTCCAAAGGAAGCGAAAACAATTCCTACTAATATAAGCATTATCCAACGTTTCATTTTTGAGCTATCTTTAAACCAGTGAAATATTCCGTTCATTATCATTCTTCTCCTATAATTCTTAATTCTTCTTCTATTTTTATCCCATATTTCTCATATACCTTTTCTTTTATGTATTTTATTAAATCTAAAACATCTTTTGCTGTAGCATTATTAGAGTTAACTACAAAACCTGCATGTTTTTCAGAAACTTTTGCTCCTCCTATACTATATCCTTTTAAACCACATTCGTCTATTAGTTTAGCTGTAATTATGCCTTCTTGCCTTTTAAATGTGCTTCCTGCTGATGGTTCTCCTATAGGTTGTTTTTCTTTTCTTTCTTTAAGTAATTTTGTCATTTTATTTTCTATTTTACTTTTTATTCCATTGTTTAATTGTAATGTTGTTTCTAGAATTATGTAGTTATTTTTCTCAAAAATGCTATCTCTGTATGTGAATTCTTGCTCCTTATTTGATAATGTAAATATCTTTCCATCTAGATCCATACATTTAGTAGATATTACAATATCTTTCATTTCTTTACCATAGGCTCCTGCGTTCATATATATTGCTCCACCTATAGTTCCTGGAATTCCAGCAAATTCTTCAAATCCTGTTATTTCTTGATTTAATAATTCTCTTGCTAACGCCATCATTTTATACCCAGCACCTACTGTTACTTTTACGCTATTTTCTGCTTTTTGTATACTTATATTTTGTATATCTATTTTTACAACTAATCCTCTTATTCCTTTGTCTGTAACTAGTAAATTGCTTCCATTTCCTATAAAGTATATTGGTATTTTTTTTGTTTTGGCATATTCTATCGCTTGCATAAGTTCTTCTATTGTAGCTACTTTTAAAAATAAATCTGCTGTTCCGCCAATTTTAAAGGAGGTATGATTTTTCATCGGTTCGTTTTGCTTTATTTTTTTTTCTATGTTTGACATCTTTTTCCTCCTATTCCTTTTTGCTATATTATATTATCATTTTTTTTTTATATTTACAAGTATTATGTAAAAAATTTCAGAATTTGTAAGATAGGTACTATTTGGGTACTATTTGGGTACCATTTGGGCCGGTTCTTTTTGGTGCTTTCGCTCCAAAAGAACCGGTCCTGGTTGGTTTTATTGAATTTATTGTACATAAACTGTTTACATATAAGTATTATGTTGCGAACGTTTGGTTGTTTCGCAGTTTGCCATAGCTATACTTCGCTAGCTATAAACAAACCCTCTCTGCGAACTGCTTTTCTACCGTCTTCTGGCTTTGTACCGGATTTGAGTTGCACCTTCCCACCTGTTCTGGCTTGGGTGTCAGGATACAGTGGTTCAGGATACGCACTCTCTATTTTATGTAAAGTGCTGCTCGACACCCATAGTAGCTGTTGAAGCCGGTCGGACTGCCGCCGTGGCGGTGGTCGGCTGGAGCGCCGATGCCCGTTAAGCCGTATCTGCCCCCTCGTAAGCCCCTGTAGGTGGTAGAGAGGGCCTCTAGAGTCCATTCATACACGTTTCCGGCCATGTCGTAGATATTATTTGCCTTTGTGTACTCTGTACTTCCTGTTGGGATTTTTGCACTCGAATCTATGTTCTTCGTTGTCGTTACTCCATTTGCATTTATATATTCAAATGTTGCACTTTTGTAATTTCCCCAGTTTGTTGAATTCCTTGCTATTAAGCCATATGTCATTTTTTCTCCTGTTGTTATTTCTGCCTCTGAATCTATTAACCACTGCAATGTTTCGTCCCACAGACTTCCCCAGATCATTGAGGTTTCTACATTTTCTTTTGTTCCTGCTAAATTTTTACACTTTTCGTATATCACATACCATGTTATTCCTGTTCCTCCCAAATTGTTGTTCATCTTTTGCACTACTGCCTCTTCTTGGTTTAAATTTCCTGTTTCATATCTCCCTATATAGAACCCTCCATATTTTTTTACACTTTCTATCATTTTATAAAAATTCTCTTCCATCTCTTGACTTATCATTTGATACTGCTCTATTCCGTCTTTATAACTTTGTAGTATTCCATCAACGTCGTAATTTGTTCTATAATGTGTTACATCTGGCTCTCTATAGCTCGCATTTTTTTGGCTACTCATTACTCCATTACTC
This sequence comes from uncultured Clostridia bacterium, assembly GCA_944386695.1. Classification (GTDB taxonomy): domain Bacteria; phylum Bacillota; class Clostridia; order TANB77; family CAG-508; genus CAG-269. The sequence continues at coordinate 13,563 of CALXCB010000020.1, forward strand.
TCGCTCCAATATGGAATTCTTTCTGTTGCTGTTTGTGAATAATTATACAATTTTCCCCACAACTTTCCATTACTATCTACTCCATATATTCTACTTACATCTTTTACTGGCACCCATACATATTGGTTTCTACTTTTTTGTAAGTCAAATACTGTTGTTGGGCTTTCTCCTTCGGCTAGGGTTGCTATTCCTGTGTCTGCGTCTTTTCCTTCTTTTGACATTGTTGCTATCCCTGCTTCTTCATTGGATATTGATTCTTCTTCTTTTATTATTTCATTATTCGCTTGCTCTAATTCTTCACCGTTTTCTTCTGTATTTTTGTCTGTTTGCTCTGTATCTATCATTTCTTCCTCTTGTACTTGCACATTTTCTGCATCTATTTGTTCTTGAGTCATTTCATTTTCTTCACTTGTTACATTTTCTTGTATTTCTTCTTGTAAATTTTCTGGTAAGTCTGCTTGCTCTAAATTTGCATCTTGAATTTGTTCTTCTTCTGCTACTTCTTCAATATTACTTTCATTTGTCGTACTACTATCACTATTGCTTGTTGCATCTGCATTATTACTTTCTGTACTTACTTCTTCACTATTTTCGCGATTGCTTGAGTCTAAATCAGCATTTTCTGTGCTTGCATAAGCTTCTTCTGCTTGTGCCTGTGTTTCCACTTCTGCATATGAGTCTAAATCTTCTATTTTACTCCAATCTACTTCTCCCTCATATATTACAAATCCTCCATTTACTGTTGTCTCTCCTGGTACTTGTGATGCTGTAAATCCATCTGGCACTGGTACTTGCAATGGCTTTCCATCTTCTCCTAGCTCTGTACTATCTACCATTGTATAGCCTTGTGTTTCTTCTTCCGCCAATGCTTTTTGGCTATTTGAATTTATTGCAGTTACTATCATTCTTACTGCTATTATTGCTATTATTATAAACACAATTGCTACTGCCACTACCATTGTTGCACTTAAATTTAATTTTAATATTTTTGACTTTTCTTTATTTATAAACTTAGGCTCTCTCTCTCTCTCTCTCTCTCTCTCTCTTACATTATCAAGGCTTTCGGCTATTTTTGGTTTTTCTCTTTTATTATTCTTTTGCATTGCGACCTCCTACTTATTACAAAACAAAAACTCTTTATTTGCTTTAAAATTAGCTTTTGTTGATTAATTACAAATTCTTTCTTATGATGGTATCATCATACTTTATTTGTACAATTTTATTATACATTACCCCTTTTTCTTTTGCAATAGGTTTGGTGAATTTGTAATAAAATTGTAAAATTTCTGTAACATATCGTTATAATTATTCCAAAATAAAATTAAAATGTTCAAACTAATTTCAAATATTCACATTATAAAACCACATTTAGTTCACCTATGTGATTTTATCAAATCAGCTCCATAGCAAATGTTGACAATTTTCGACTTTTATTTTATGATTTTATCCGCTGTTAAAAATTAATACATTTTCAATTAAGGAGTGAGTAAAATATGTTAAACTTTGTGTTATGTGATGACAACTTAAGCACTTTAAATAGACAATCAAATATGTTTGAAGCTATATTTACAAAACATGATTTAGACGCCAAAATTGCTTTTAAAACAAATAATCCTAGTGAACTTTTATCATATATTGAACAAAACCCAATAAATGTATTTATTCTTGATATAAATTTACACACTGAAATAAATGGAATTCAACTAGCTGAACAAATTAGAGAGAAAAACAAAGATTGCTATATAATTTTTATTACTTGCCACTGCGAATATGTATTTTTAGCTTACAAATATAAGGCATTTGATTATTTATGCAAACCTGTTTCTCAAGAAGCATTAGAAGGCACTGTTCTTAGATTATTTAAAGATATAAAAGAAAGTAAATCTAATAAAAGATTTATAAAATTAGATCATAAAAATACTATCATTGATCAAAAAAAAATTCTTTATATAAAACGAGATGGAATGAAAGTTATATTTCATACTAAAGACAAAGATTATGAAACATATAACTCATTTACTAAATTACAAGAACATCTACCTAGTAATTTTGTCAGATGTCATAAATCCTATATTGCAAATCTAAATAATATTACTAGATTAGATCTCACAGAGAATTTAGTTTATCTTGAATATGGCTGTACTTGTGATATCGGTCCAAAATATAAAAATAATTTATTGAATGGAATAACTTTTTCTAAATAAATATTTATTTTTATAATTCAAAACATTCAAACTAAATTTAAATATTCATATTGTTAATCTATTTTTAGTTCATTTGCCAGATTTTGTCAAATTAGCTCTACGACAGGCATTGACAAATTCCGATTTTTATTTTATCATTTTATCCGTTGTTAAAAAGTTAATACACTTTCAATTTAAGGAGTGAATAAAACATGTTAAACTTTGTATTATGTGATGACAACTTAAACACTTTAAATAGACAATCAAATATGTTTGAATCAATATTTACTAAACATGATTTAGATGCAAAAATTGCTTTTAAAACAAATAATCCTAGCGAGTTTTTATCATATATTAAAGAAAATCCAATAAATGTACTTGTTTTAGATATAAATTTACATGCTGAAATAAGTGGAATTCAAATAGCAAAACAAATTCGAGAACAAAATAAAGATTGCTACATAATTTTTATTACTTGTCATTGTGAATATGTATTTTTAGCTTATAAATATAAAGCTTTTGATTATTTATGCAAACCTGTTTCTCAGGAATCTCTAGAAGATACTGTTCTTAGATTATTTAAAGATATTCAAGAAAGCAAATCTAATAGAAGATATATAAAATTAGATCATAAAAACACTATTATTGATCAAAAAGAAGTTCTTTATATAAAACGTGATGGAATGAAAATCATATTTCATACTGAAGATAAGGATTATGAAACATATAACTCATTTACCAAACTACAAGAACAATTACCAAGCAATTTTGTTAGATGTCATAAATCATATATTGCAAATATTAACAATATTACCAAACTAGAGCCTTCAGAAAATTTAATTTATTTTGAACATGGCTGTAGTTGTGATATTGGTCCCAAATATAAAAATAACTTGTTGAAAGAGGTAAAAGTCTATGGAAATTTTTAGCATAAAGAATAAAAAAATGATTTTACTTTATTTAAGCATCTTAATATTATGCATACAAACAATAATTACCATATTTTTTGCTAACAAATTACCTATTCTAGTAATCATTTTTAGTTTTATAACTTTAATTTCATATTGTTTTACAATTTACTATAATTTTATACAAATAAATAAACTACAGATAATTTCTCAAGATTTAGAAAATACAAAAAAATATAACGAAACACTTTCTTCTTTATATAATAATGTAAAATCCTTTAAACATGATTTTTATAATATTGTTTTAATAATAGGCGGATTTATCAATAATAATGATATAGATGGTCTAAAAAAATATTATGATGGCTTAGAAAAAGATTGCCAAAGAGTAAACAATATAGCTTTGCTAAACCCTAAAGTTATTAATAATGCTGGTATATATAATTTGCTTATGAAAAAATATCAAAAAGCTGTTAATATGGGAATAAAAGTTGATTTTGAATTTTTCTTTGATTTTAATAAGTTACAAATGCCAATATATGATTTTTCAAGAATTTTAGGTATTTTACTTGATAATGCTATTGAAGCAGCAAATGAAACTATAGAAAAGAAAATAAATATTACATTTAGGAATTCTCTAAATACTCATATCCAAACAATCTGTATAGAAAATAGTTATTCTAATAAAAATATTGATAAAAATAAAATTTTTGAAAAAGGTGTTTCTGAAAAAGATAATCATTTAGGTATGGGATTATGGGAAGTAAAACAACTTGTTAATAAAAACACTAATGTTGAATTAAGTACTGATACTACTTCAAATTACTTTATACAAAATTTAAAAATTAATTATTTATCCTAAGTAAAAAACTCGTGGTTTCCCACGAGTTTTTTAAATGAAAGAATACTGACATTCTTAAGACCTTTTTGAATATATACATATATATGTAGATATGTAAGATTTTATCTTCTTCTGTTCTCATATACAATTGCATAAATACTCTCAATACATCTTTAAAGTGTACAAATGAATATTATATTATTTTTAATTTGGTTGTAAAAAATGATATATTTTTTATTTTTCTACACTGTAAATATGCTTGAAATTAGTATCATGCATTATTTTATCACACCATTTGTTATTTGCGTAATTTATTTTATGAAAGCTTTGTTTTCCTTTATAAAAATTTTATTTTTTAATTTCATAAAATTTAAATTTGTGCAAAAACTTTTCCTAATGAATCATTTATTACTAAACTAGCTCTATTATCATAAGGTGTTATACTTTTATTTATTAAAACTAAATTACTTCCTTTAAAATAATTTAATAAACCACTAGCTGGATATACTGTTAATGATGTTCCTGCTACAATCATCAAATCTGCACTTTCAATTGCTTTTATTGAATTCCTTATTATATTCTCATCTAATCCTTCTTCATATAAGACTACGTCAGGTTTTATAATTCCTCCACATTCACATTTAGGAATTTCTTTACTGTTAAATATATATTCCGCATCATAAAATTTGTTACATCTCATACAATAGTTTCTTAATATACTACCGATGTAATTCATAAACATTTTTAGATCCAGCCTTTTGATGTAATCCATCTATATTTTGTGTTATAACAGCTTTCAATTTTCCTTTCTTTTCTAATTCTGCTAATTTAATATGTGTTATATTTGGTTCATATTTTAAACTATTCATTTTTTCTTTATAAAACTTATAAAATTCGTCTGTAAAATTCATGAAAAATGTATGACTAAGAATTTGTTCTGGCGGATATTTATAATGTTGATTATATAATCCATCTTTACTTCTAAAGTCCGGTATGCCACTTTCTGTAGATACCCCTGCCCCACCAAAAAATACGATATTACTACTTTCATTTACTAATTTTTTAAATATTTGTATTTTATCTTCCATGTTTAAATCTCCTTTATAAGAAAAGTTTAACATATAAAAAAATTTTTAGCAACAATTTGTGCATTTGCAATTTCATCTTCTACTTTGCTAAAAATTTTCTTCTTTATTCAATTTTACTATGCAACTAAAAATTATTATGTTATAATAATTTCCAGTATAACTAGTCCAAAAATAAAATTTAGGGGGTTTTTATGAAAAAGAAAAAGCAGTTAAAAAATAAATTCAAAACTATAATTATTTTAATTATAATATTATTAATACTTGCAATCATCGCACTAGCTATAATCCTTTATAATAAAGATAGAAAGACCGCTGATGGTAATAATACCACAGCTACTATTATATCAGATAACAAAATTACAAAGTTTGACTTATCAATTGAATTCTTAAAGCAAGAATATAATAGGCAAAATATGCTATATAGTCCTTTATCCATAAAATACGCATTAAAAATGTTAAATGAAGGGGCAGACGGAAATACTAAAGTCCAAATTCAAAATCTAATAGGGGATATAGAGTTAACAAGTTACAACAATATTAATAATGTACTATCTTTAGCAAATGGTATATATATTAGAGATACTTATACTGAATTTGTAAAAGAAAATTATATTGATACTCTATCTCAAAAATATAATGCAGAAATAAATTATGATTCTTTTAATAATGCTGATAATATAAATAATTGGATTGAACACAAAACTTTAGGTATAATAAAAAATATGGTTAGAGATGACATCGTACAAAATCCAAATACTGAAATGCTACTTATAAATGCTTTAGGTATTGATATGGATTGGGAGACTCCTTTTGACGCTAGTGAAACTTATGGTGAAGATTTTAATTTAGAAAATGACAATAAAATCATGGCTACAATGATGCACAAAGAAGCTAAAGATGATAATGTATCTTTCTATAAAGATAACAACATTACAGCTTTAAGGATGGATTTACAAAAATATGATGATGTACAATTAGATTTTATTGCCATAATGCCAAAAGAAAATTTATCAGAGTACATAAAAACATTCTCTATGGACGATTTAAATAACATTCTAGCAAAATCGACTTTGGCTTCTAATACTAATTATGGTGTAAACATTTCAATACCAAAATTTTCATTTGATTATGACTTAAGACTAAAAGATGATTTAATTACTTTAGGCATAACAGATGCATTTGATGAAAATTCAGCAAATTTTTCAAATATGACTTCATCTCAAGGTTTGTATGTTAGTGATGCTTTACATAAAGCAAATATTGATTTTTCAGAACAAGGAATAAAAGCCTCTGCCGCTACTGTAATAGTTATGCAAGACAAAGCAATGGCTGTATCTCCTACTCAACTAGAAGAAATAAAATTTGATAAACCTTTTTTGTATATAATTAGAGATAAAAATACAAATGAAATTTGGTTTGTAGGAACTGTTTATGAACCAAATTATTGGGATAATGATAAATCAGATTATTGATTTGAAATAAAATTTTAAAAATTCTCGGCTACTTTAAATGTTTGTAACCGAGAATTTATTTTTATTTATTTGTTTCAGTTGAATTATTACCAAGAATTTTTACTCCTCCTGTAGCTTCAACTGTCTTTGTTGCCATTTCTTTTACCTGATTATATGCTTGATCTAATTTATTCTGTAATGCCTCTTTTTCTGTGTTAGATTTCTGTAATTCTTCTTTTAATGATTCAATTTTATCATTTTGCCTATCTATTGTATTTTGAAAATCCTTTTTTAATAATTCTGTTGTATATTTATTTTCTTTTTGAATTTCTGCTGTTGCTTCCTTTTTCCCTCTCTCATACTCTTTTCCAAGTAGTGTTGGTATTTCTGCTACTTTATCTTCCAATTCTTTAATGTTTTCTTCCCTTGTTTCCGCTTCCTCTAGTAGTATCTTAGCTTTTTCTTCTTTCTCAGCTAATATTTTTTCTCTCTCATTTTTTTCATCTTCCCATTTATTATTTGCTATTTCTCTATCTCTTTTTAATTTGTAATTATACTCTTCGTTTTCTCTATCTCTTTCCAATTTTAGGTTTTTAGCTTTCATCTCATATTCTTTCTCTAACTCTTCTCTTTTTGTATTATATTCTTCTTCTAATTCTTTTATTTCATTATTTATTTTTTCTGTTTTTATTTTCTTTTCATTGTCTAAGTTTGCCATATAATCTTTGCCTGCGTTTATTATAACTACCAAATTACTCAATTCTTTTTCTATTCCATATAATTCTCTCAGTTTATCCTCTTCTGCTTTTATTGCAACTTCTAAATCTTTAAACTTATTATTTAATTCTTCAGAAAAAATCTTTTGTTCTACATTTTCTCTTGTTACTTCTATTGCTTTTTCTACTTTTCTTTTTTCTTCTTCTTTTTGTGGTTCATATTTAATTTTTTCTAGCTCTTTTTCTCTTTTAAGTGCTTCGTTTAGTGCTTCTAATATCTCTGCCTTTGTGTTTTTTAATGTGATCTCTTCTTTCTTCATAATTTTACCACCTTCTTTAATATATTAATAATTTATCATATTTATAACATATTTATTTATTTTTTACAATACTTATTTTATATCTTTGTAATCAGTGTATTTCTTATATATAAAGATAACTATTAATATTATCGTTATAATGCTCATCGTTATCAATCCCTTATTATTACCTGTTCGTGGTAAATCGCTGTTAGCAATAGTATTATCCGAATTTTTTTCCAAAGTATTTGTTTTATTCATTTCTTTAACCGGAAGTATATCAGATCCCATCGAAGAAGCTTTTACTACTGTTATAATGCATTCATCTTTGTATTTACCATCTTCTGTTGCCACAGTAATTATAGCCTTTCCAACACCTCTTGCTATTACTTTTCCATTCTCAACCGTTACTACCTTTTCATCACTACTTGACCATATCAATTTTGTATCTGAAGATATTTCAATAAAACTAACTGTTAAAATTTCATTTTCACCTTCCATTAATGATAACTCGTTTTTGTTCAAATAAATAGATCCCATAGTTGTTGTTGGCGGCTCTTCACTACTAGATAATGGTTTAAATTCTATTCCATTTTGTTGTGCATATGTTTGTGTTGTAGAACCCTCATATCCATATAATACTAAGTTAGGAGAAGATTTTTCAAATACTCTTGATGCATAAGTAATATCTTTAGAATACACTCTTACTTTTTCTAAGTTAGAACATAGACCTAAGGCCATCGAATCAATTGACTTTACATTTTCAGGAATATCAAATTCTGTAAAACCTGTTTCTTGAAATGTACTATTTGCAATCTTGTTAATCTTAGATGGTATATTTATTGATTTTAAATTACTACATTGTAAAAAAGTTTGCATATCAAGAAATGTTAAACTTTCTGGTAATTTTACTGTTTCTAAATTTTCACATCTTACAAATGCTAATAATTCTATTCTTTCAATTCCTTCACTAATTACAAGATTTTTTATTGTATGTCCATTGGTTGAATTCCTACTTTCATCAAAAGCATGAGCTCCAATAGCTACAACATTATGGCCATCTATTGTACTTGGAATTGTTAAATTGCTTTCAGTTCCATTATATGCTATTATTGTAGCCTTTCCATCAGTATCAAGTTCATAAGAAAACTCAGATGCTCCATAAGATTTTATAGCAATTATTATAATAAAAAACAAACAAATCACCAATGTTCTATAAATATTTTTTTTCATCATAAACCTCCCCATATAAAATATAATACACATATAAATATAACTTGTCAAGTATCAAGTTTCTGAAATACTTTTTAGTATGTGTAGTAAATTGTATGTCTGAAAATTGCTAGACTTATTGTAATAAAAATTGTATAATACTTATTAAAATGAGTGCATGATTAAAGATGATTCAAATAAATATTTTAATGTATAGGAGAATATATTTATGATATACAAATATAACTACAAAACACCAAATGGCTTTTCTGATATGCTAATGAATAGTGATGGGGTACATCTAACAGGTCTATGTTTTGAAGGCTCAAGAGATATGAAAAACCATGAAGTAGATTGTGAAGAAAAAGAATTACCAATATTTAAAGAAACCATTAAATGGCTCGATATTTATTTTAGTGGAAAAGAACCTGATTTTACGCCAAAATATAAAATAAATAATTTAACACCATTTAGGAAAGAAGTAATAGAAATAATGAATAGCATTCCTTTTGGGCAAACTTTAACATATAATGATATATCTAAAATTATTGCCAAAAATAGAGGAATAAGAAAAATGTCGAGTCAAGCAGTTGGAGGAGCAGTCGGATGGAATACAATATGTATTATTATCCCTTGCCATAGAGTTGTTGGAGCAAATGGAAGTTTAACAGGATATAGTGGTGGAATAAAAAATAAACTAGCATTACTTGCTCTTGAAAAAAACGATATGAATAAATTTTTTATTCCTAAACAACACTTTGCAATAAGGAAGAAATAGCAAATAAAATCAGGAAAATACATGATTATGAAACAGCTGAAATTTCTTATTATGAAATAAATAATGCAAATCAAAATTTTTTTGATTTGATTGACAAAACTCTAAAATAAAGACCATTATTCAAATTAATGGCCTTTGTTAGATATTTTATTGACAAAATACCCAGCATTATGAAATTTATCAAAATTTTTAACTCCTGCATTTTTAGCAGTTTGATTAAGTGAATAGTTGTCTTTTTTTGTTAAATTTCTTTGGTAAAATCTCTTTTCCTCTTCTGTTAGTAAAGTATACTCTTTTTCACTAATTTCTTGTTTTCTGGTTTGAACTGCAAAATATGTTTGTGCAAGAGCTATAATTTTTAATCTTGGATTTGCGTTTTGTGTTATAAGATAGCAGGCATATCTCGTTAATTTATAATCTTTTTGTTCTCTTTTTGCACCAGAACCTATTTCTACCATTTTGTTGTCAACAACGAAATGGTCAATGTCCGTTATTCCAGAGTTTTGACAAGCTATCTTTGCTTTTTCAATTACTGCATCAAAATACCTCCAGTCTTTATAACTTAGAACTTTCATTAATTCTCTTGCATACCAATATTCAACTCCGTTTCTTTTTTATTTTATAATATTCGTTGATATTCATCTACTATAAATAATTTTTATCAAATAAATATTTCATTACTACGAAATAATCTGTTTTAAATAAATTAGATGCTTCATTCATTAACTCTTTAATTTCTTTCTTAGATTTATAGTATATTTTTTCAATACCATCTCTATCAAATTCACGTATTTCACTAGTATATCTTAATAAATATACTTTTTGAAAAGTATTGCTGTCACTATTAAATGGAGAAAAATATGCTACTTCTTGTAGTTCAACATTTTCTATTCCTAATTCTTCTTTTAATTCTCTATATGCAGCTTCTTCATAGTTTTCTCCAGAATTAACATGCCCTCCTACTGAAAAATCATAGCAATTAGGAAATAGTTTTCTATTAGAACTTCTTTTTGGAACAACTATCATATTATCATTATTAATAACTATTATATTAATAAATCTTAATTGTGATGGCTTTACATTATTTTGCTCGTTCTCTCTTATTTTTCCTATAATCTCGTCTGCTTCATTTACTATATCAAAAAATTCAACACTATCTTTCTTCATTTCCTTCACCTACTTCTTTGTATTTCAATCTTTCTGGTAAAATAACTTCTGGAACTAAAACTTTTCCATTTTCAATTTGAGCAATTGGAATATATTCTTTATAATGTCTTTGTAAGTCCTTACTGTCATACATCGGAATTATTACTTTATCTACTACTTGTCTAAAATAATCATTCTTCATACCCTTGTAATTACTAGGAATTGATTTTTCTGCTATTTCTCTTGAGATTCCGTTTTTTACTAATTTATTAATTCTTTCTACTCTTAGCTCATTATATTGAGTTTGGCTTATTACTTGCTTTCTATATCTCATTCTATTAGTATCATCTAAAAACAATATATCTTCCCAAGGTATTATATAAGTTTCGTGACAAGCACTTCCATGACTTAAAAAAGAACCATCCCATCCTTTTCCAATATAATCTATAATTAACTATTGTCCTGTTCTATAGTCTAAATAAAAACATCCATCTGTTTCGTATGTTGGACAAAACTTCCCCTTATTCCAATATATTATTGCTACTCCTTTTGTTCCAGTTTCTTCTGCTTTTTTCATGATTTTTCTCATATATTCAAATATAGTAACTCTATTTCCGTTTTGCCCTCCTACTCCAATAGGTGCATTTCCTATTTGAGTGTATGATCTCATACAAAATTCTTCTTGACCTTTATATTTATCTAATAATGCTCGTATTTCATCTTCATTTTCTACTATAAAAAAGTTAGAATATGTTGGTAATTTATACCTTTTAGCAAGTAAGTATCCTTTTGCTTTTCCATATTTAGAAACCTCTTTAATATCACTTATTTTATTTCCATCTAGCATATACTTTCTCCTTATTTTTTCTTTATATATTCATATCACATTTTATAATTTTTTCATAGTCTTTTTACTAACATATATTTAAGATTTTTAATATATAAGGCTGTTACTTTTATATGTAACAACCTCACTCATTATCTAATCAAATTTTTATTTTTCTGTTTTACTTTA
>CALXCB010000021.1 GCA_944386695.1 uncultured Clostridia bacterium
TTTCATTATACATCATTAATACACCTGTAGTAATTAAACCACCAATCATAATACCTTTAAAAAATTTCATTAAAAAGAGAACTATGTGTTTTTATATAATTACTTTTCCATATACTCCTCCACCACCAGAGTGAACTTGTGCATTTCCTTGTGTTGCTTTTTCTATGGTATGAGCAATTTTTTTGCCTACAACAGCTTCTAAATCGTCTTCTGTTGCTTTATGTAAAATATTCATTTCTGTTTCGAAATGATCTAATAATTTATCTATTGTCCTTTTCCCTACTCCAGGAACAAAAGAAAGTGGAACTTGGTAAATATATGGTGGTCTATTTTCTGGACTTTTTGTTTCTTTCTTGTCTTTTATTAATTCTATTCTATCAAAAACTCCAAAAGTTATATTTTTTCCTCCACATTTTGGACAAATAGTTGCTGCTTCATCTATTTCTATTGAATCATTACAATCTTCACAAAAACTTCTATGATATTTTCCAAGTTTTGGATCTAATCCATAATTTGCTATAACTTTTCTTCCATCTGCATTTTTTAAAGCTTTGACTATTTCTTTAAAAGATATGTCTTCAACCAGCATTTTGTTGTATTCTCTTGCTATTCTTGGAAGAGAATGTGCATCTGAATTTGTTACAAAAGTTTTAGCTTCAAGTTCTGAAATTTGATCTGCTAAAAATGTATCTGAACTTAATCCTAATTCTACTGCAAATATTTTATCATATTTTTCTTGAAATATGTTCTTTAATCTATCTACACAATTGCCATAATAACTTTTATGTGGTGTAAATATGTGTGCAGGAATTAAAATTCCATTATATTTTTCTACTATATCTATAAGCTCATACCCAGATAAATCTGAATGCTGAGTACTTAGGGTTACATTCTTTACGTGTTTTGCAAGTTCTTTAGAAAATGCTTTTATATCTTTTAAATATGGGAAAAAGCATACATTATGAGCACATCCAACTTTGCCATTTCGACTAACTTCTGATGTTTCTACTTCGCTTCCAAGTAATATACATACTTTGTCTTTATATATTATGCCACCATCTTTTAACTCGTAAGCTTCTCCTGCTTTTAGAAAATTTTCTATATCTTCTATTACATATGGTGATGCACAATCTATTATGCCTGCTACTTGAATTCCTTTTCTGTCTGAGCATTCTTTTGCAATATTTGCAAAATTTAAACTTCTTGCTCCTGTAATTTTTATTGGTTTTCCGCTTTCTGATCTTCCTATATGGATATGTAAATCTGCAAATATTTCGTACATTTTATTCCTCCAATTTGTAATTCGATTTATGGTTTAATACTTTTTCTGCTATATCGTCACTAAATAATGGTCTTGCTGCGTTTTTATTTGCTGTTACTAATTCCTTCATTTTTTCCATATCTGGTTTAGTATTTGTTGTCTTTTTAGTATTTAATACATTCTCTGAGACTTTATGTTGATGTTTTCTAAGTGATTCTTCTATTTTGTCTTCATATCTATTTGATAATGTTGCTATAAGTGTTTTTACATTTGCTTCTTTATTGTGTAACAATACTAGTTTTTTTATTATTGAAACTTCTACTATGTCCCTTATTGTTATTTCTTCTAATTCCTTTACAAATTCAACAAATAAATCTATATATCTATTGTCTGTATATTTTAAATTTCTTTCTTGTAGTATAACTAATGCTTCTTCTGTTGAAAATGCTTCTCTTTCTACTCTATTTAAAATTAAACCTGTAAATTGATCTACTACTTCTAAGATATCACTTTCTTTTTCCCTATTTTCGCTTTTACTGTATCTATTTACTTCTTCACATATTTTACAAAAGCGTTTATTAAAACCAAGTGTTGCTAAATATTCTGCTCCTTCTTTAGCATATGTTTCTAATTTTCCTATTTTTTGAGCATTTTCTGTCTTTTTACAATTGCATAAAAGCATTGCTGTTAATACTAAATTCTCGTCTACATCTATTTTCATATATTCAATAAAAAGCTTTGCGATTTCTGCTTTTAATATTATTGATTTATCAAAAAATATTCCTATTTTTTTTGATAAATAATATGTTATTAGCATTTTTTGTGATAAGTTTTTTTCTTCTAATATATATGTTGCAAAATCTTCCATTTTTATCCTATTCCTTTCCAAAGGCATATATCTAGTTTTTAGCCTTTCCTCTTAAGTATTCTTATACATCTTAATTATATTTCATATTTTGACAAATAGCAAGAGTTTTTTTACATTATTTTTTTATTTTTTTAATATGACTTAAAAAAGCCCCCTGCGACACTGCCGCAGGGGTAGGAGATCAAAAATCTGTCGGCCGGGCATAAAGCTCGGTCGCACCTGGGATGTACACCTCCTCGATGCCATCCCAGGTCGGCATCCAGTCTTCCATCTGGAAGAGGATTTCCTCGTCCAGACAGTCGATACTGCCGCTGATAAGACCTGATGCCACTTCCATGGCATTTTCAGACGGCTCTATGCCGTCTTCGATCTTATTGATGGTCTCTTCCGCATACTGTTGTGCGGAAGTTCCGTAACCTTGATACAAAACCTCTCGGATTGTATCAACGTTACGGAAATCGTAATAATCGGTACGAGCCCGATTAATTACGACAGACCCAACGTAGCTCATTTCAGAGCTACCTTGGCCCCCTGCCTCACAGTATACAATCTGTGCCAGCAGGAAGGTTTCGTCGGAATACTCCGGGAAACCTTCCACTTCTGCCGCCTCCACCTGAATGGTGGAAGTGGCAGATGGGGTCGATGAGGAGGTGGTTGAGGTGGCTTTTGGCGACTCTACATAGTCGTCATAGTCCTCTCTTAACTCCTCCAAAGAAGAGTTAAGAGCCTCAGCCTGCTCCTCCTCATACTTCTTCTGGTACTCTTCAGCACCAGAGAGAAGTTTTTCATTTTCTTGCTGCTCTGCCTGTTCTGCTTCCCTCTGGGCTGCAGATTTGGAAATCTCCTCTTTGACCCAATCTGGGGTCTGCTGAGGAACCTGCCGGCTGGATTCCCACTGCTGACCAATGGAAATCAGCCGTGTGGCAGCGATTGTTCCTGCAATCAAAAAAACTGCAGTCCCAATCATCTTTTTGTTTAAATTTTTTTCTTTTGTTTTTTTTGTCATTTTGCTTCTCCTTTCTTCCAGCCACAAAAAAGTGGCTGGTTTTATCCTGTTGCAAAGTTAATATATTACAATTTATATTATAACATAAAATTAAACAAAAATCCAATTTTTGAAATTTTTCACAAAAATATCACATTATTTATTGTTTATTAATAAAAAACTCCCTGATAAATAAATACCTGGGAATTTTATAATTTTAATTTATTTAATACTAAATAATACTCATTTTAATTTGTCATATATGTATTTTTCTGCACTTTTAATCATTATTTTAGCTGTTTCTATTTGATTTTCGCATTCTTCCTTAGTAACAATATAAAAATCCATATAATCACTTTTTTCTCTAAAAAATCTTGCTTCACTAACTCTTTTTCCTAATTCTCTTGGGAAAATATTTTTACTTATATATTCTTTATTAAAATAGGCTATTACTGATGAATGTTTCTTAAAGTCTATTTCATCTAAAGCTAATATAGCTTTTATCGCATGAAATATTGAATAATATGATCTATTATTTGCTCCTTTAAATTTACTTATATTAAATAATGCTTCTGCTTCTTCAAGATTTTCTTTTGCCTGTTCTAGTCTATATTTCACTAATACTTCTATTTCTTTATTATCCATTTAATAAAACTCCTTCTTTTTCTATATTTTTATAAAATGCCATATATTTTATTCTTTTTTCATAATTTTCAATATTTTCTATAATTGGAGATAGTAAAATGTTATACTTTAAATCTAAATCATAACTATAATTAATTACCTTTTTTTCTATTTCTTTTATTTTATCTTCTTTTAAATCTACTAATATCATTATATCAATATCACTAGTCTCGCCATTTTGTTCTTGCTCTCCTCTTGCATATGAACCATATAAAATAACTTGTTTTAAATCTTTTCCAATTATCTCAAATAAACCTGATACATATTCCTGTAAAATATCTTTAACTATATTTGACATTTACTTCTCCTCCCAATTAATTTTATTTAATCATTTTTTAATTTTACTGTCAATACATAATATCTATAAATGTATTATATCATTTTTCTTTATTATATGCAAAATGGATTTTAATTTTTCACAAAAATATCACATTATAAATATATAAAATCAAATTTCTTTAGCTATTAATCAAGTTTTTTTATTGTTCCATCTTTATTTATTAAATAAAATATTTACAGAAAAGAATTGATATATAGATGAACATATTTGCCCAATTCCAGTACAATAAGGTGTCTTTACAAGTGAAATTATCATTCTTAATCCATTTGCTATTAATTTATTACTAGTTGCTTTTATTGCCGAATATTCCAATTGAAAATAGCATGTTTTTATCTTGTATATTGGATAAATAATATAAAGTTAAGTAATTCAAAACTTAAATATATTATTGGTATACCAAAAATTTATTTGACACTATTCCATTTCTAATATATAATAAATATTAGTACCTAAGAAAGGAGTGGTGCTAAATGAAAAGATTTGAAGCTTTAACATCCAAGATTTTAGAATCTCGGATGATTCTTCAAATTCTTTTCTTAGTCTGCCTAATTATTGGGGCAGTCTTGGCAGCAATGGGCATATTTTTTATTATTGTAATGCCTATTGTCTTTGGCAATAATCTTATTGCCAAAGTTGCCATTTTAATTGTCTCCATGTTTGGAGGCTCAGTGATATCTCTTATTGGGGTATTACTGATCGATTACGCTCAAAACTATATAAAAAATAGGCTAGAGTGTAACTAAAATAGAAGGGCTAGCCCTTAAGGGACTGCCCTTCTATTGATTTATACATATATCTCTTTTTAAAAGTTTTCCATTTACCTGTCCAATTCCTATAAACTGTAAATTTTTATCATATATCTTATAAATTTCATCTGCTCTATTTATTTTAATCTTTACACCATTTAAAAACCTTTTAAGTTCAATATCTTCTAAAACTATTTTTTCTTTACTTTTAAAGAAGTCTTCTATAGTTATTAAATATTTTTCAAGTCCATCTTTTTCAACATTTGAGATTTTTACAGATTTATCTATATAAAAGTCCCCTACTTGCGTTCTTTCCAATTCGTTCATATATCCTACTGTTCCTAATTTCAAAGCTATATCTTCTGATAAAGTTCTTATATATGTACCTTTTGAACATTTAACTTTAAATTTAATTTCTTGAGCTTCCTCTAATATAGATACAAGCTCAATAGCATAAATTTCAATTTCTCTTGGAGTAACATTTATTTGTTTACCTTTTCTTGCATATTCATACAATTTTTTACCTTTTACTTTTATTGCAG
Organism: uncultured Clostridia bacterium; assembly: GCA_944386695.1. Lineage (GTDB taxonomy): Bacteria > Bacillota > Clostridia > TANB77 > CAG-508 > CAG-269. The sequence goes on from CALXCB010000021.1 coordinate 5,427, forward strand.
AATACATTGGTGGAATTTGTGTTTGTTTTCCAATAAATGTTTTCAAAACTTTTTCTATATTATCTCTTTGTAATATAACCTTATCAACATATTTCTCTTCTATAACTTTTCCTTCAGAATCTCCAGTATCTCTTTTTTGTCCTAACTTTATTGTACTTATATATTCTTTATCATGATTTATTAAATATTTTGAAAGTAAAGTTCCTTTTCCAACTAATATTGGCAATACTCCTGTCGCAAGTGGATCTAATGTACCTGCATGTCCTACCTTCTCATGACATATATGTTTTATTTTTTGCACTATATCATTAGATGTCCAACTTTTTTCTTTATTAATAATTATTATTCCATCCATATAAAACCTCTATTTAATACAATTTAAAAATATATTATACAGCTCACGAGCCTCTGTTAAAATGGCAGTATAAAAATCTTGAACCCCTGATCATTACATTCAATAAGAATTTCTAAATATAGAAAACGAGCCTCTTTCACTCAGCCTCGTGAAATTATATATTTATATTTTTTAGAAATTACGAATGTGATTGGAGTGCTTGTAGCCATTCTTAATATAAAGTAAATGAGGAAGCGCGAAGTATGTAGCGAGAGGCTCGTTTGCTTTATTTTTAGAATGGCTAAAGCACGTATTGAGCCGAGAAATTGCTAAAAAATATAAATATATAATTTTCGTGCGTGAACATCCCTCATTTTCTATATTAAGAAATTCTATATTTCATTTCAATCTAACGGGGTTCAAGATTTTTATACTGCCATTTTAACAGAAGCTCGTGAGCTGACATATATTTCTCTTCGTATTTAACATTATTTTAATTGTTTTTTTACTTCTTTTAATACTTTTACTTTTATTTGTTCAGGTGTACCTTTCATATAAGCTCCAGCAGCTTTATAATGTCCACCTCCGCCAAACATTAAAGCTATATCTGCTACATTAACATATTCTAGTGATCTTAAAGATAATTTATAACCTTTATTTTTTGTTTCATGTAAAAATATTGATACTTCAACATCTTCAATATTTTTTCCAATTTCAACAATACCTTCATGATCTCCTTGTACAGCTCCAACTTCATCTATATCTTCGTTTGTGATATATGTAAAAGATACTTTTCCATCTTCTAAAAATTCCAATCTATCCATTGCCCTTTTACTTAATTCGAAATTTGCCTTATTTTTTGTATGTAAAGTTTTTCTAAATATTTCTGATATATTTACACCAAGTCTTAAAATCTCTGCTGCAAATTCAAATGTTTCAGCAGTTGCTCTAAAACTAAATCCTCCTGTATCTGTTATTATTCCGGTCATTATACAAGTTGCCATATCCTTAGTGATTTTTATACCAAAATATTCAAGCATTCCTATCAATATTTGACTACATGCAGGTGCTACAGGATTGATAAAATTTATGTCTCCATACATTGTATTACTATTGTGATGATCTATATTAATTTTCATTTTCGCATTTTCATAGTATTTTGTATAGCCATTTAATATTTTAGCATCTGCACAATCTAACGCAATTGCTAAATCATATTTTTTAACATCCGATTCTTTTTTTAAATTTTGTATTTCTGGCATAAAATTAAATGATTTTGAATGTTCTGGTATTATTACATCTGGCTCTTTTCCTAAACTTTTTATAGCCAAAGAGATTGCAATAGAACTACCTATTGCATCTCCATCTGGCCCTTCATGAGTCAAAATTACTATTTTTTCTGCTTTTTTTATTTCCTCTAATATTTTATCTAATGTCATTAATTCATCCTCTTTCTATCTTATTCATTTTCTGGCATGATTTCTTTTAATATATTCTCTATTTTTGATCCATATTCAATTGATTCATCTATCTCAAATGTAAGCTCTGGAGTATATCTTAGGTTCACTCTTTTCGCTATTTCTGTTCTTATAAATCCTGAGGCATTTTTTAATCCTTGTAATGTATTTTTTTTGCTTTTGGAATTTAGTAAACTTATATATACTTTAGCAAATCTTAAATCTGGAGATGTCTTAACCTTTGTTACACTAATTAAACCTGTTATATTTGGGTTTTTTAAATGTTGGTCTATTACAATACTAATTTCTTTTTTTAATTCTTCATTTACTCTATCCATACGATTAGTATTTTTTCTGTTATTCATATAGCCTCCCTTTGATTTTTAACCTATCTTTTTATCTCTTTCATGATGAAAGCTTCGATAATATCTCCTTCTTTTATGTCATTATATTTTTCTATCTGTAATCCACATTCAAAATCTTTTGCCACTTCTTTTACATCATCTTTATAACGTTTTAATGAGCATAGTTTTCCTTCATGGATTACCACATCATCTCTAATCACTCTTACTCCTGCATTTCTTTCAAGCTTTCCAGTCAATACCATACAACCTGCAACAGTTCCAACATTTGAGATTTTAAATATCTGTCTAACTTCTGCTGTACCTATTAATTCTTCCTCAAATTTAGGATCTAATAGTCCTTTCATTGCTAGTTCTACATCATCTATAGCTTGATAGATTACAGAATATTGTTTTATTTGAACTTCATTTTTTTCAGCCTCTTGCTTCGCTGTTGCAACTGGTCTTACATTAAATGCTATTATTATAGCATTTGATACTTTAGCAAGTGTTACATCTGATTCTGTTACTGCTCCTGCTGCTGCATGGATTACTTTTACTCTAACTTCCTCATTTGTCAATTTTTCAAGTGATTGTTTTAGTGCTTCCACAGAGCCTTGAACATCTGCCTTTACAATTAAGTTTAATTGTTTTAATTTTCCTTCTTCCATTTGTCCAAATAAATTATCAAGTGTTACTGCTTGCATATTATTAATTGATTTTTCTCTAGCTTGACGTTTTCTTCTTTCTATCAAGTGTTTTGCCATTTTTTCATCTTTTACTTCATAGAAAATATCGCCAGCTTGAGGTACTTCTGTAAGTCCCATAATTTCAACTGGTGTTGAAGGTCCTGCTGATTTTACTTTTTTACCTTTGTCATTTACCATTGAACGAATTCTACCAATTGATGTTCCAACTACTACTGTATCTCCAACATCTAGTTTACCTCTTTGTACAAGAACAGATGCAATTGCTCCTTTATTTTTATCAAGTCTTGCCTCTATTACAGCACCTTTTGCTTGTTTATGTGGATTTGCCTTTAATTCTAATATATCTGCTTCTAGTAATACCATTTCAAGTAATTGATCAATATTTATATTCTTTTTAGCAGAGATCTCTACAAAAATGGTATCTCCTCCCCATTCTTCTGGAACTAATTCATATTTCATTAATTCTTCTTTTACTTTTTGAGGATTGCTATCAGGTAAATCTATTTTATTAATTGCAACTATTATTGGAATTCCCGCTGATTTAGCATGATTTATAGCTTCAACTGTTTGTGGCATTACTCCATCATTTGCTGCAACAACTAGTATTGCTATATCTGTTATTTGGGCTCCTCTTGCTCTCATTTGAGTAAATGCTTCATGTCCTGGTGTATCTAAAAATGTTATATCCCTATCATTTACTTTAACTTGATAAGCACCTATTGCTTGAGTAATTCCTCCTGCTTCTCCACTGATTACATTTGTTTTTCTAATAACATCTAAAAGTGAAGTTTTTCCGTGGTCAACATGACCCATAACAACTACAACTGGTGGTCTTTCTAGCAATTCGCTTTCTAAATCTTCAGATTCATCAAATAAAATATCTTCTTCTTTTATTTCTTGTTTTTTATGAGCTGTTACTCCAAATTCAGAAGCAATTAAAAATGCAGTATCAAAATCTAAATCGTTATTTAAAGTTGCCATAATTCCAAGAGACATAAGCTTCATTATAACTTCGCTTGCTGTCTTCTTCAATTCAGCTGCCAAATCTTTTACACTTATTGTTTCTGGTATTGTAATATCTGTAAGTTTAAAGATTTTTTGTTTTGTTCTTTCTGTTCCAGGTTTTGATGCCTTTTTCTTTCCTTTTCTTCCTCTTTGAGTTGTTAAATCATAATAGTCTAACATACTATCCTCTTGATCTTCAAACATATTTGATAAATTATTTCTTTGTTTTAGGTTGTTTAATTTCTTTTCATTTATAGAATAATTATCTTGATTTCTTCTATTATTCTTCTTTTTATTATTTCTATTTTCTTCAAATCTATAATTATTTTTTTGTCTATCCATATTTCTGTTATATTCACGTGCATTTTTTTCTTCTATATTTGTTTCAACTGTTATAATATTTTTTATATTTTTTTCTATTCCTTTTTCATCTAACATACGCTTATTATTATACCTATTATTGTTATAATTATTATTTTTTCCGTTTTGATTATTTCCCCTATCTTTTTGCCAATTCTTTTCTCTATTATTATTTTGATATCTATTATCTCTTCTTTGGAAAGATTTTGGGTTATCATTATTTTTTTGATTTTGCCTAAATCCATCTTTTTTCTTATTTTGAAGATCATTATTATCTTGACTATTATGTACTTGATTTTTTCTTTCTTGAAAATCAGTTGTTTTGTTTTGTTTTTGATTTATATTTTGTTGATTATTATTTGTATTCTTTACTGGTTGATTTTCTATTTTTTTAGGCATTTCTGTTTCAACTATTTTTTGTTCTTCTTTTTTCATCTCTTCTTTATTTTTTACATCCTCTTTTTTTGTTTTATTTTCTTTATTTAGTCCAAATAATTCACTTACTGTCATTGGTTTCTCGGGTTTATTTCTGTATACTATATTGTAGTCCTTTTTTTGATTTCTTTGAACAAATGGACTTTTATTTTCTTGTGATTTTGATCTTAGATCTTCATCTTTTTTCTTGTCTTCATCAAATATAACTTCTCTTCTAATTATTACTGGATTATCTTTTTTCAATTCACTTTCTTTTCTATGTTTCTTTTCTTCTTTTTTCACTGCTTTAATTTCTGATTCTTTAGTTTTTTTACCAAAGTTTTCTCTTAGTTTTTTAGCATCTTCATCTTCTATATTGCTTAAATGACTTTTTATATTAATTCCCAAAGCTTTTGCCTTTTCTAATAAATCTTTACTAGATATATCCATTTCCTTTGCAAGTTCATATAATTTCATTTTACCCAATAATCTCACCACCTTCAATAATTTTTTTAAGTTCTTCATATATATCATCTTGAATTTCCGTTTCAAAAATTCTAGATAACCTCTTAGTTTTTATTACTTTGTTTAGACACTCTTTGTCTTTACAAATATATGTGCCTCTTCCATCCATTTTACCTGTTAAATCTATTTTTATTTCTCCATTTTTATTTTTTACAATTCTTATTAAATCTTTCTTGTCTTTTTTACTATTACAGCCCATACAGGTTCTTTGTGGTAATCTTTTCAAATTACATCTTCTCCTATTCATTTTCTTCTTTATTTTGTTCTTCAAGTATTTTCCTAAATTGACTTTCTGACTTTATATCAATTTTCCAATTTGTAAGTTTTGCTGCTAATCTTGCATTTTGTCCTGCTTTTCCGTATTGCCAAAGATAATTGATCATCTGGAACTATTACTTGTGCAAATTTCTCATCTTCCTTGCTATCTACTGCCATTATTTTTGCTGGAAGTAATGCTGCTGCTATAAATATTGATATATCTGGACTCCATTCTATTACATCTATTTTTTCTCCATGTAGCTCGTTTATTACATTTTGTATACGTATTCCACGTTGACCTACACATGAACCTACTGGATCTATATTTGGGTCTTGTGAATATACTGCTACTTTACTTCTTTTTCCTGGATCACGAGATACACTTTTTATTTCTATTATTCCCTCATATATTTCTGGTATTTCAAATTCTAATAATTTTCTTACGAAGTCTGGGTGACTTCTTGAAACTATAACTTGTGGAGCTCCTTTTTCTCCTTTTTCTACACTAATTACACATGCTTTTATTTTGTCATTTACATTATAGTTCTCTGTTGGTATCTGTTCTTTTAAAGGCATAATTCCTTCTACTTTTCCTAGATCCATTACAACTATTCCTTTATCTGCTTTTTGTATTGGACCTGATACTATTTCTCCTATTTTGTCACTATATTCTGTAAATATTATTTCTCTTTCAGCTTCTCTGATCTTTTGAACTATAACTTGTTTTGCAGTTTGTGCTGCAATTCTACCAAAATTTTTAGGTACTATCTCAACTTCTACACTATCTCCTATTTCTAATGTCTTATTTATTTTTTTTGCTTCAGTTAAACTTATCTCTTGAATACTATTATTTACTTTTTCAACTACTTGTTTTACTGAATAAACATATGTTGCTCCTGTTTTTCTATCCATAACTACTTTGACATTTTCTGAAGAGTCAAAATTTCTTTTGTATGCTGTAACTAATGCAGACTCTATTGATCCTAATAAATATTCTTTTTTTATCCCTTTTTCTTTTTCTAAATCTTCTAATGCTAATATTAATTCTTTATTATCTATAGCTTTCATTTTTCTCCTTCTTCCTTTCTAAAATAACATTTATCTTACAATGTTAAAATTCATTAAAAACTGTTTTTATTTGAGAAATGTTTTTTCTATCAATTTGTATTTCTTCGTTTTCGCTTATTTTTATAAAATTGTCTGTTACTTCTAATAACTTTCCTATATAATTTTTGTTTCCTTTATCATCTTTTTTAAATAATTTAACAGAAACATCTTCTCCTATATATTTTTTTAATTGCCAATCTTTTCTTAAAAGTCTTTCTATACCTGGGGAAGATACTTCTAGATAATATTGCTCATTTATATAATCTTTTTCATCTATTATGTCTTTTATTTCATTATTGACTTTTTCACAGTCTTCTAATGAAATTCCTTTTTCATTATCAATTACTATTCTAAGTATTCTATTTGGGCCTTCTTTTATATATAAAACATCATATAATTCATAGCCTAAATTTTCTATTTTTTCTTTTACAAGCTCTTCAACCTTTTCCTCTATTTTTGCCAATATTTACCTCCTAATTTACAAGATTGAAGAGCGAGATTTTTGCTCCCGCTCTTCTTGTTCTCTTTATGCTTGTTATATTATACCCTTTTTTTCAGAAAATTTCAAGTGTTTGTGGAAATTTTTTGAAGATTTTTACTCACATCCACCACAATGAGAACAATCACCACAAGAGTTGCCTTCATCATCATCTGGATTACCGTTCCAATCTAATTCTATCAGATTATTACATTCTGGGCATCTTATTTCTGTGATTGTCTCATCTATATCTTCATCAAATTCACAATTACAGTATGGGCATACTACTGTAAAACCTTCTTCATCATAGATATCTTCATATACATTATCTAATCTTTCTTTTAGTTCTCTTAATTTGGCATCTGCTATTTCTTGTTTTTTTATTATAAAATCTAATTCATCTTTCTTATAATCTGCAATTTTTTCGATATTGTCTAACACAACATCTAATAATTTTTCTGTTCTTTCTCTAATATAAATTAAATCTTCTTTATCTTTAATATTATTGTTTATATCATTTAAAAAGCTATGCATTTCATTTCTTAAGTCTTCTAACATCAACTCTGCCTTTCTTAAAATTATATTCTTTCCATGTATTCACATGTACGAGTATCTATTCTTAAAACATCTCCGATATTTACAAACATTGGAACTTGAAGTTCTAATCCTGTTTCTAAAGTTGCAGGTTTTCCTGATGTTGTAGTTGTATTTCCGGCAAAACCTGGTTCTGTGTATGTAACCTCTAATTCAACAAATATTGGAGGTTCTACTGCAAATACTTTTCCTTTGTATGATAGAATTTTCACTTCCATATTTTCTTTTAAATATTTTAAGCAATCTCCTAATTGCTCTTTGTTTAATGGAATTTGATCGTATGTGTTATTGTCCATAAAATAATATAAATCTCCATCATTATATAAATATTGCATTTCTTTCTTTTCTATTTCTGCTGCTGGATATTTGTCTGATGGATTAAATGTTTTCTCTAAAACTGCTCCTGTTATAACATTTTTTAATTTTGTTCTAACAAATGCTGAACCTTTTCCTGGTTTTACATGTTGGAATTCTACTACTCTATATACATTTCCTTCCATTTCAAATGTTGTTCCATTTCTAAAATCTCCTGCTGAATATACTGCTGCCATATAAATTCTCCTTTCAATTTTTAAACTCAAATAATTATACACTCTTTAGTCGATTCTGTCAAGCTAACTTGCCCTTTCTTAGTTACTAAAACTGTATCTTCTATTCTTATTCCAAAGTTTCCTGCAATATAAATCCCAGGTTCATCTGTTATAACCATTTTTTCTTTTAAAAAATTATCATTTTTTGCATTAAGAGTTGGTGGCTCATGTATCTCTAGACCCACTCCATGACCTAAACTATGGATTAGTGCCTGATTATTTACATTAAAATCACTTTCGACACTTTTAAAAATAGTCTTCATATTTGCACCTTCACATATTTCATTTAAAGCTTTTTTTTGATTTTCAAGTACAAGGTCATAAATTTCTTTTTGTTCTTTTGTTATTCCACCTACAAATATTGTTCTTGTCATATCTGAGCAATATCCATTTACTTTACATCCCATATCTATTGTTATAATATCTTTTTCTTGTATTGTTCTATCTGTTGGTACGGCATGAGGCTTTGATGAATTTTCTCCGTGATGCAACAATTGTTTCAAAAGATTCTCCTTCTGAATTATCTCTATAAAAGTCTTGTATTTTTCTTGCTATTTGCTTTTCTGTTAATCCTGGCTTTATATATTCTAATAACATTTTGAAACATTTATCTGTTATTTCACACGCTCTTTTTATATTTGCGATTTCCTCATCGTCTTTAATCATTCTTAATTGTGTAATTAAGTCTTGTGCTTCTACAAAATTATTTATTTTATATTTTCTTATATATCTTTTATAATCTGCATATGTTACATAATCCTCTTCAAATCCTACATTCTCACAGAACAAGAAGAAATTTTCATAATCATCTCTTGATATATTTTTTTGGTCATCTACAACTATATCATCAAATGGTGTAATAATACTTGACACAACTTCAATATATCTACCATCTGTTATGAAAATATTTTCCTTTCTAGTTATTAGTAAAATACCTTCTGCCTCTATCTTTGTTAAATATTTTATATTAATTGGGTTTGCAATTATCATTCCTTGCAAATTTAGTCCTGCCATTTTGTTTCTTAAAGCTTTTAATCTATCATTCATTTTTTGATCTCATTCCTTTCAAAAGGCATAAATTAGGTTCAAAAATTTTTCTAAACCTAAAACTCCTCTTATTTTCTATTATATAATCCTAATGTAAATATATTTAATAAAATATTTACAATTAGTGCATATGGTACAAACATTGTTATAAACGTTCCTATTACTATAAATGGTCCAAATGGTATGTATTCATCTGATTTTTTTATTCTAGTTATTAATAAAATTATACTCAAAATTGCACCAACTAAAAATGATATTATCGCCACTATAATTATATTCACAAATCCAAAATATAAACCAAGTGCACCCATAAGTTTAACATCTCCTAGACCCATCGCTTCCTTACCATATACTAAGCCGCCCTAGAAGTGTAATAAGTAAAAATATTCCTCCGTCCTGTTAGCATTCCTAAAAGTAAATCTATTGAAATAGCTATATTTGATATACCATATAGAAACATAAAGACTAATCCTATTTCAAACATTGTTAAAGTTAGCCTATTTGGTATTATTTGTAATTTATAATCTATTACTACAACACTTAAAAGCATAGGTGTTAAAATTATATCTTTTATTAAATCTAAATTTTCAGTAAATGTATCATTTACTCCATACCTGTATAAAATGCCTATGTAAATGATCGCTGTAATTATCATAAGTAAATAATTAGGACTAAATTCTTTTTTATATTCTTTAAATATCTCTAGAGTAAATATTTTTTTATTTTCCGGAAGTCTTTTATTCATCCAGTTTACAAATTCCCCTACAAACAATCCGCAAAATTGCTATTATAATATAATAAACTATATTTACATCATTAAAATACATTTAATTCTCCCTTTTTTATTTTTTGCTTTATTTTATTTTCTATTGGTCGTTTCCATGCTGTATACCAGTAATCTTTTTTATCTACAGGGTCTACTAATATTGTAAACATATTACATCTATTTCCACCTATTATATCTGTAAATAATTGATCTCCTACTACTGCTATATTCTCTGGTTTTATATTTAAAATTTTTTGTATTTTTAAAAATCCTTTTTTAAATGGCTTTTTAGCAAACATTTCATATGGGACACTTAATTTTTCTGCAACTGCACGTACTTTTTCCTTTTTATTAGTGTTTGACAATATATACATTTTTATCCCTTGACCTTGCAATTCATTTGACCATTCTATTATTTCTTTTGACAGATTTTTATTTCGATCTATTAATGTATTGTCTACATCTAATATTAATGCTTTTATTTTATTTTTTATTAAAAAACCTATTTTTATTTCATTAACATTATTATAATATATATTTGGATATATCATATTAAGTCATAACCTCTCTTACTGCTTCACTTATTATTTTATTTACATCACCTAGTAAAATATTAAATTTAAGTTCTGCATCAAAATATTTTTTCACTTCTGGAATTTCTATTAATTGTTTATATAATTCTTGAATTTCTCCCAATTTTTTCTTATCGGAATTTCCTGTTTGAATACTATTTAATTGTTCTTCATATCTTAATTTTTCAAATTTCGAAATTTTTATTTTACATTCTGGCATTAAATTTATTGTTTCTTTTGCCTCTTTAATTTTTTTATATTCTTCAGATTGTTTTAATTCTTCAGCTAATTTGTTAACTGTATCATATACATTCATTAATATTATCTCCTCTTTTAAATAATTCCCATTCATTATAAATGAATGAATGGGAATTTCTAAGATTATGCATAAGCTTGATTTTTTCTAAATGTAAGCAAATTGGTAATTTCGCCTTTTCCGGTCTTTCTCTTTCTTGAGGCTTTTTCTTGTGTAAGTTCTTTTCTTTGTTTGTCTGCAACTGTTTCACATATTGCCTTTTGATAAGTAAAGTGTGTATCTTGTGCTATTTTATTCCAATTATACTCATTTCTTACTTTAGCTTTTGCCTTTTTTACTATATTCATACATAATTGTGGATCAAATAATAATTCTAATATTGAATCTGCTATTGAATTACTGTTTCCACAATAGCTTTTCATTCCTGTTTGTCTATGATCTACAATTTCGTTTAATCCCCCTATATCTGACACTACAATAGGAACCTCTGCTAGCATTGCTTCTAATGCTACGATTCCAAAAGGTTCATATGTGCTTGGAAATACAGAAATATCAGCTGCTTTATACATTCTGGCTACATCTTTTCCTTTTAAATATCCAGCAAAATATACTTTATTAGATATTCCTAAATTTTCTGCTTCTCTTCTTAATTCGTCTATCATTCCACCTTTTCCTGCTATTACAAGCTTAGCATCATGATAATGTTCCAATATTTTTGGCATTGCACCTATTAAATATTGTACTCCTTTTTCATAAACTAGTCGTCCCATAAATAATATGATTTTTTCATTATCCATTGCATATCTTCGTCTAAAATCGTAATCTCTTTCTATTCCAGAATAGTTTGTAATATTTACTCCATTTGGTACAACATTTATTTTTTCAAATGGTAATCCAAATAATCTTTGAAGTTCGCTTTTCATATAGTTACTATTTACTATAACTTCTGTTGATTCATATGTTAACATCCATTCAGTATCATTTATATATTTTTGGTTATTTTCTCTTATACCATTGTTTCTCCCTGCTTCTGTTGCATGTATAGTTGAAACTATCGGCATATCATATGCTTGCTTTAATGTCTTTGCTGCATATGCTACTAACCAATCATGTGCATGAATTACATCAAATTTACCTTCTTTTGCTATTATTTCTCCTACTTTTGCTACCATATTAAAGTTTAACTGCATTACCCAATCTATAAAATTATTGGCATTTATCATAAAGTTATCAACTCTATAAACATTTACTCCTTTATCTACCTCGTAATATGGTGTATTTCCTTCTCGGTATGTTACAACCGTTACTTCATGCCCATCTTTTATTAGCCTTTTAGATAGGTCATTTACAACTCTTGCAATTCCACCTACTACTCTTGGCGGATACTCCCATGTTAACATCAAGATTTTCATCTTTTTTTACTTCCTTTCTGAAAAACATTTTCTTATGTTTATTTTTTGCTTTTTTTCTACATTTTTCTATAATATTTTATACAAACACCTAAAAAATGTAAAGACTTTTTATTAAACTTTTTTAAGTTTTTAAAAAATATTTTCTAAATTGAAGGCATATTTATCTGTAATATGATTTAATACAAAAACTGTTTTTTCTAATTCACTTATTGCTAAAGTGTAATTTTCCGTCTCTGCTAAGCTTTTACATGATGTCAAATTTGTTTCTACTTTTTCTAACTCATCATGTTCGATATAATATGCTAACTTAGCATGTGCTTTATCCCATTTTTGTTCTATTTCATTTACTTCAATCTCAGAATCTTCTTTTGAAGCATTTATTAAACTTTGTTTTAATTTTCCAAATTCATCTATTAATGATGATACCGTATCTTTAGTATATTTTTGAGTAATAAAATCACCTATAAATATTAATATAACCAAAATAACTGATATAATCATTTCTTTGTACATAGATTATTTTCCCTTCTTTTCTTTTTTCTGACAAAATATTTGACCTTTCCCATCAAAAGTTACGAGTAATGCTTCCTCTGGTTTAAATCCAAACTTTTTTACTTCTTTTTTTAACCAATTATAATCTCTTCCGATTTTTTTTAAGTTTTGATCCATTATTTTTCCATCTACTACTAAATCATATGGTACACCTTCATAATCTGGCATAATCCCAAAATCTTCTGGAATAGTTTTTCTTTTATTTGGCTTTTCTATTACTGTTATTTGTCCACTTGTTTCTAATATTGCATATTCCACATCTCCTATATTAAAAACATCTTTATCTCTTAATCTTTCTTGAAGCTCATTTAATGTAAATCTTTCTTTTTTTAAAGCTACTTCATCTATTTTTCCTCTATATATTAAAATTCGTGGTTTACCACATATTATTTCTCTTATTCTTATACTTTTTAAATTAATTGTGGAAATTATCAAATGCATAACAAGCAATCCTATTATTGGAACAATTCCATTTGAAATTGGCACTCCTGTTTCTGTCATTGGAATTGAAGCCAAATCTGCTATCATTATAGCTATTGCAAGTTCAAATGGTTGTAATTGCCCTATTTCTCGTTTTCCCATTAATCTCATAACTATTAATACTATTATATATAAAACTATTGCTCTAAAAAAATTTATAAGCATTAATCTCGCTCCTTTTACAAAATCTAATTTTATTCTTTCATTTTTTTATATTTTTATTCTTGTTTTGAATAAAAAATATTTTATTGTAAACAATATTTTTATGTAACTAAAAAAAGGAGGATTTAACTTATGTCAGATACACAAAGTCAAACAACTGAAGCTAATACTGGTTCAAGCACAGCTTGGCAAATAATAGGAAGATTAATCGCTGCAGGTATAGTTCTTGCTGTTACTGCTTTCTTTACACCAGGTTTTGCAATTAACAATGTTTGGTCTTTAATTATAGCAGCTGTTGTTTTAACTGTATTAGATTATTTAATAGTTAAATTTACAGGCTTACATGCAAGTCCTTTTGGAAAAGGTTTTGTAGGCTTTGCATTAGCTGCAATTATACTTTACGTAACACAATTTTTTGTGGCAGGATATACAATTTCTTGGATGGCAGCTATTATTGGTGCTTTGATTTATGGAGTGGTAGATTATTTCATTCCAGGAACTCAAAAAATGTAATTAACAAATTGAAAAAAGGACAAAAGGGGCCGAGTCTTTTTGGTACATATGTACAAAAAAGACCCGGTTCCTTTTGCCTACCACTTAAACACTATTTCATTTTGATTTTTATAAATACTATTTTCTCTTACAAATCCTCTTACTGAAGATAAAGGATATATATTTGTATTTTTTCCAATAATACTACCTGGATTTAATACACTTCCACAACCAATTTCTACTTTATCACCCAATATTGCTCCAAATTTTTTTAATCCAGTCTCAATTATTTTGTCTTGAAATTTAACTTTAACTATAGTTTTATCAGATTTTACATTTGAAGTTACTGAGCCTGCTCCCATATGAGCTTTGTAACCTAAAATAGAATCTCCAACATAATTATAATGTGGTACTTGAACTTTATTAAATAGAATCACATTTTTTAGTTCTGTCGAATTTCCGTACTACTGCCTCTTTTCCCACAATAACATTTCCTCTTATATATGCTGAATGTCTTATTTGAGCATTTTCATCTATAATACATGGTCCAGATATACTACTACTTGGTGCAATTTCTGCTGATTTTGCAATCCATATATTGTCACCAATTTTTTTAAATTTTTCTTGATCTAAAGTTTTTCCTAATTCTATTATAAAATTACTAATTTCAGGTAAAACTTCCCATGGATAAATATGTTTGTTAAATATATTTTTAGCTATTGTTTCATTTAAATCAAATATTTTTTTAATTTCTATTTCTTCCATTTTTAAACTCATTCCTTTCACAAAACATAAGCTAGTTGGAAAAGAATTAAAATTTGACACAACCAAAATTGTAATTATTTTTCAACTTTATAATATTTTTCATAAATTTCTATAGCTGTTTTAGGACTATCTACACCTTCTTTATTTTTTATTGGTGCAAATTCTTCTTCTCTTTTTACCCTCATAACAAGCATATCATCTAGATATGGAAAAGCATCAAAATAAAACTTTTCAAATTTATATAAATCATTTTTTATAGCTAAATGATATTTTAAATTTTGATTTGCAACTTTTTCTATTGCTTCTACACTTAATAGATGACTTAATGTGTTTGCTTCTCCATATACTAATTCTCCATTTTTATTACGTTCATTTCTCATGTTTTCAGATAATTCTATATATTCAACTATACTTGGTTTTCCATTTCTTTTACAAAATACTCCGACTTTTTCTTCTGGATATGCTTTATGTACTGATTTTGATGCTATTTGCATATTTTGTTTTAACATTAAACCAATAAATATTGGATCTATTGCATTTACCATTATGTTATCTACTCCACAAAGATATGCCAATTTTATATTGTTACTTTTCATATCCTCTATCATTTTTTCTTTATTAAGAGCTAAGAATACTCCTCCATTCCCATCTGAAGCTGTTTTTATTTTATTATTTTCTAATACTAACTTTCCTTCTTTTGTTAACATAGGTATACTTGCTTGTTTGAAAAATTTTACTTTTTCTTTATTATATTCAAAATAATTGTGCTTTTCGAAAAAATCTATTGTTTGTTTATTATTTTCACTACTAGTCATTATATACCAATAAGGTAGCATATTATATAATTTTTTTGATTTTTTTAAATTATCTGCTAAAATTTCAAATATATATTTTCCTTTTGCACCTATATCTAATTTATATGTTCCTTTTGGTCCACTAAACCCTAACCTTGTTCCTTGACCTCCTGCCATTGTCACAACTGCATATTGGTCATTTTTGATTAATTGTTCTCCTAATTTTTGTAATTCTTTTTTTTCTTTTTTATCTATTTTTTCTTTGTCTATATAATTTATTGGTGTTATTTGGTTTTGGTCTATTTCTTTTACTTTTTTTGTATTCTCATATAATTCTGATATTTTATCAAAATCAATTTTTAAAATCTGATCTATAATTTCTTGTTTTTGTGTATCTTTTAGCTTACTCATCAACTCTAGAATATGTTCTTGATGATATTTATTTAATTTCTCTTCAGCTAATTTTTGTTCATTCATAACTATCACCCTTATTATTATATTTATTTTGCAAATTTATTTTACACTAATCTAAAAAAAATCACAAGCTTTTATTAAAAAGTTTTCCCACTTCTCTATACCACTGCCTGTATGTGTATAGATAAGTGGGAAAATCTATTTACTATTGTGATTTTTTATAATCCCATAATCATTACTGCACATTTAAAGAATATTAAGATTGAACACATATCTACAATCGTTGAGATTAATGGCGCTGCCATAATGGCTGGATCTAGTTTTAATGTTTTTGCAATCATTGGCAAAATTCCTCCAACCAATTTTGCAAGTATAGCTGTTAAAATTAATGTTAATCCTACTACTATTGATAAATGTACAATTTCTCCTTGATATTCACTACCATATTGGAAATATATTCTTATAGCAGTTACAAATGCTAATATTGTTCCTACAACTATGGCTACTCTAAATTCTTTCCATATCACTTTAAATATATCTGAAATTTTTATTTCATCTAATGCTAATCCTCTTATCACAAGTGTTGAGCTTTGAGAGCCACAATTTCCTCCTGTTCCCATTATCATCGGAATAAATGCAACTAAAATAGGAACTGCTGCAAAAGCATTTTCATATTTTTGTATTATTGCTCCAGTAAATGTTGATGAAATCATTAAAACTAATAGCCAAAGAATTCTGTTTCTCGCATGAGTAAATACTCCTGTTTTAAAATATGTTTCTTCATTTGGAATCATAGCTGCCATTTTTTCAAAGTCCTCTGTGTTTTCATCTTGCATAACATCTATAGCATCATCAATTGTTACTATTCCTACCAATCTGTTTTCTGTATCTACTACAGGAAGTGCCATAAAATTATATTTATCAAACATTTTTGCAACTTCCTCTTGGTCTTCTGAAGTTAGGACTCTTATTGGATTTTCTTCCATTATTTCAGAAATTTGTATATCTCTTTCAGAAATAAGCATTTCTTTTATGTCAACAGAACCTATTAATTTTCTTGAACTATCTACTACATAGGCATAATATACTGTTTCTTTTTTTAGTCCAGTCTTTTTTATGATATCAAATCCATCTTGTACTGTGATACCTTTTTTAAACTCTATAAACTCTGTCGTCATAATGCTTCCAGCACTATCTTCTGGATAATTTAACAATTCATTTATAACTTTTCTATCTCTTGCTCCAATATTTTTTAAAATTCTTTTTACTACAGATGCTGGCATTTCTTCTATTAAGTCTACTGTATCATCCATAAATAGCTCATCTATAACTGTTTTTAGCTCTTTATCTGTGAATACATTTATTAATTTTCTTTGTACATCTGAATCTAGTTCTGCAAAAACTTCAGCAGCTTTCTCTTTTGGAAGTAATCTATAAATTATTATTATCTGCTCTTCATTTAATTCTTCAAATAAGGACGGGAAATCTGCACTATTTATTCCTTCTAGCATAGTATGTAATTCATTTATTTTTTTCTCTTCTATTAATTCTTGAATTTTCTTTGTTATTTCTTCCATTTTTCTCATCCCTTTCTGAAGGCATAAATCTGGTTGAAAAAGAATTTATTTAATTCCTTTTCAACCTTTCCTTCCTTATTTAATACTTTTATTTTTTATAATTATACATCTCTTATTGTTAAATCATGAGCTGAACCTTCTTGTATACTTAAGCTTGATACTGGTGTTAATATTGCTTTTTCATGGAATTCTTTTAAATCCTTTGATCCACAATTTGACATTGTTGACTTTATTTTTTTAATTGTTACATCTAAGTTATCTTTTAATGGACCTGCATATGGTATATAAGAGTCAACTCCTTCAACAAATGACATTTTTTCATTTTTTCCACCTAAATCATATCTTTGCCAACTTCTTGCTCTTTTTGATCCTTCACCCCAATATTCTTTTACAAATTCTCCATTTATTCTTATTTTTGTTGTTGGGCTTTCATCAAATCTTGCAAAATATCTTCCCATCATAACAAAGTCACATCCCATTGCTAATGCTAGAGTAATATGATGGTCATGCACTATTCCTCCATCTGAACATAGTGGTATATATATACCTGTTCTTTTTGCATATTCGTCACGAGCTGCTGCAACATCTATTACACTTGTTGCTTGTCCTCTTCCAATTCCTTTTGTTTCACGAGTTATACAAATAGATCCTCCACCTATTCCTATTTTTATAAAATCTGCTCCTGCTTCTGCTAAATAATAAAATGCTTCTTGGCTTACAACATTTCCAGCTCCGATTTTTACTTTTCCATTATATTTTTTATGTACCCACTCTATAACTTCTTTTTGCCATATAGAATATCCATCTGAAGAATCTAGGCATAATATGTCTGCTCCTGCTTCTACTAGAGCTGGTATTCTTTCTTCATAGTCTCTAGTGTTAACACCTGCTCCTACCATATAGCTTTGATTTTTGTCTTGAAGTGATAGTGGATTTTCTTTATGTTGTTCATAGTCTTTTCTAAATACTAATGAATTTAAATTGCCGTTTTTTTCTACTATTGGAAGACAATTTACTTTATTTTCCCATATTATATCATTTGCTTCTGATAATGTTACTCCTACAGTTGCATATACTAATTTAGAAATTGGTGTCATTATGTCTTCTACTTTTTTATCTAAACTATCTCTTGTTAATCTATAGTCTTTACTTGTTATGATTCCTAATAGTTTTCCTGAAGCTGAGCCATCTTCTGTTACTGGTATTGTTGAATGATCACTTTCTGCTTTTATTTCTAGTATTTTCTCTAGTGTATCACTAGGTTTTAAATTCCATTTGCTTTTTACAAATCCTGATTTTGCTTCTTTTACATTTTTGACCATTCTTGCTTGATCTTCTACTGATTGTGACATATAAATAAATGCTAATCCTCCTTCACGTGCTAATGCTACTCCCATTTCTTCTCCTGATACAGATTGCATTATTGCTGACGTGAATGGTACATTTAGGTGAAGTTCTGGTTCTTCTCCTATTTTGTATTTCACTAAAGGTGTTTTTAATGATATTTTGTCTGGTGTGCACTCTCTTGTAGTTAATCTTGGAATTAATAAGTATTCATCAAATGTTCTTGATGGCTCTGTTAAATATGTTGCCATTTTTAATCCTCCTTTTTCTATATTTTTTAGTCCGTCTTTATAAAGTTCCTACTATTATACTACATTTTTCGCCATTTTGTAAATATTTATTGCAAAATTTAATCTATCTTTTCTACATATATTTCATCATTTACTGCTACTACTGTATAACTATTTATATTTTCTAATTCTTTTATTTCTTCAAATTCCATATATTCTTTTATTTGTTTTTTTGCTTCTTCTTGTTTTTCTTTTAATTTTCCTGCATCTTCTTTTTTTAAGTATTTAAATTCTATCATTACACCTTTATATCCTTTACTTTTGTCTTTTGGTATTAATAATATATCTGGGTATTTTCTTTGTATTTCCATTTCTGATTTTAATCTGAATATTTTTAAATTCATTGCTATACAGTAAAATATTAATTTTACATATTTCTCATCAAATTTCACATAGTCCCTGTTTGATAAATTTTTTAAATATGTTTTAAGCATTTCTATTATTTTATCTATTTTTCCTTCTAATGCTATTTCTGTTGCTATTCCTATATAATTTGTATTTACATCTATATCTATTTCTTTTCTTAATATCTTTAAAAAATATTCTGCATAAACTTCTTTCATTACATTATTTGGTATTTTTAATTTTGGGTATCCTACTTCTTCTCCTACTATTGTTAAATA